>NZ_KV815027.1:0-379 GCF_001814145.1 Prevotella sp. HMSC073D09
GCCGTGGATGGAAGATGGGGTTACATGCGAAGTACGTGATTACCGACAGTTGGTTCACTTGCGAGCAACTTATGGCGTGTGTTAGGAGCATAGGTAAGGGTGCGATGCACTTTGTCGGACTTGCAAAGATGGGAAAGACGAAATACACCGTATCGGGCAGGAGGAAAAATGTTGCAGAACTCATTGCCGCCTATGAACGCGAACGAGGAAAGAACTGTCGTAAGTATAGATGTCGGTATATTCAGCTCAACGGCAACTTAGGAGATGTACCTGTCAGAATCTTCCTCATCAAGTATGGTAGAAACTCCGCATGGAACGTCTTGCTCACCACGGACACTACGATGCCTTTCGTAAAAGCCTTTGAAGTGTATCAGATCAG
>NZ_KV815028.1:0-474 GCF_001814145.1 Prevotella sp. HMSC073D09
GCTTGTGTCAATATGTCAAAGATCTCATGCGCAAATCAAGCGCAAAGTGGAGAATATCGGGGTCGAACCGATGACCTCTTGCATGCCATGCAAGCGCTCTAGCCAACTGAGCTAATCCCCCAATAAAGGGTTGCAAACTTATGGTAAAGCTTAATACTGTCATCCACAATATTAAATGCTACATCCACGCTACCTGTGCACATTGCACTGTCGTGCGATGTGTTACTCTCAGGCTTGTCGCCTGCACACATTGCACTGTCGTGCGATGTGTAGTCCCAGGCAGACTTGAACTGCCGACCTCCACATTATCAGTGTGGCGCTCTAACCAACTGAGCTATAGGACTGCGTGTCGGCGGGAGGTCCGGCCAGGGCCGTAATGGGAGTCTAAACCAACGTCGCGTTCACACCTTTATATATATAGGTGAAAAACAACCGACGATGCGGAACCCAATTCCCTGATTCCCTCTGTATCGG
>NZ_KV815029.1:0-1032 GCF_001814145.1 Prevotella sp. HMSC073D09
ACCCGTTGGCGGAATTAATTTAGGGCATACTTAATTCTGCCGATGGGCTTGTTGTTAATGAAATTCACATACTGAAGAATGGTTAGTGCGCTGATTTTGGCAATGATTCTGGCGTACAAGCCACTCGTTATCTTGGCGTAATTTCTTATGGTGAGGAATTGTTCGGTGAGTTGTGAGAAAAGCGTCTCAATTCTCTTTCTTGCCTTGGCAAGTGGAATGAAAGTCGGTTTCCAATCCTTTTGGTTCACCCGATACGGGCATTCGAGCCTTATATGGGCGGTTTCGAACAGGTCAAGTTGAACGTCAGCTCCTATATATCCTTTGTCCCCGTAGATGCTGCAGTCATGATAAGACAATTTCACATCCTTCATGTAGTCGAGGTCAGGTATGCTTGCCTTGGACAGGTCATATGAGTGGATGACACCTGTTAACCCGCAGAGGGCATGCAGTTTATATCCGAAATAATATGTGTTTTGTGAAGCGCAGTAACCGAAGTCCGGAGCTTGTGAGAAGTCCCCAGTACGTCCCATCTTGCACCGTTTCCCTCTTGCCACCCGACACACCCCTATTGGTTTGGAGTCGACAAAGAACTGTCCTTCTTCCCCGTCCATTTCCATGGCAATCCTTTTCCGTATCTCTTCGCATAAGCCTGCTGTTTTCTTACGGCGGTCATTGAACTGCCTTCTTGATATGAGATTGGGGAAATTGCTTTTGTGTTCTTGCAACCTGTAGTCAAATAACCATTTCTCACTGTCAATACTTTCAGCCTCAGCCGTCAGCGATAATGCCACCACCTCCAAATCCGAGAACTTGGGTACTGGGCCACGGCGTGGAATGTTGCCACATTCATTGACGAGATTTTGTGAGAATTGCTTGCATATCTCAAGGATTTTCACGAATTTTGTATAGAGGTTGTACATGCGATGATTTAAACTTAATTGGTTTACAGTTACTAAGTTACTGAAAATCAACGACATGTGCAACTTTTTGTCTATATTTATTGATTTGATTTTATTCCGCCAACGGGTTATT
>NZ_KV815030.1:0-765 GCF_001814145.1 Prevotella sp. HMSC073D09
GACTGCGTTTTAAAGGGTGGGAAACTTTAGTAAATAATGTCAAAAGTGTAATACGCAAGTTTAGAGTTGAAGATTTTAAGAATAATAGTATCCTTAACTATGATATTCTGAACTACTTGCTTGATAACAAAGAGGAACATATCCAACTACACGCATACGTAGTTATCGAACTTAAAGCCACACCATTTAAGCCCGGATATATGGGCCAACTTAACTTCTACATCAATGTTGTTGACGATCGACTCCGTGGCGAACACGACAACAAGACCATTGGATTGCTGCTCTGCAATGGTGGTGATAAGGTGGTGGCGCAATATGCCCTCTCTGGCTACGACCAGCCCATCGGTGTCAGCGATTATCAACTAACAAAGGCTATTCCCGAGAATTTGAAATCAGCTCTGCCTACGATAGAGGAAGTTGAAGAGGAACTAAGCAAAACGATAACAGATTTAAATAATTGAGAACATATGAATACATTGTTATTACCAAAGGGACCAGAAGAATCTGTGTCCAACTTTATCATTATTGGAGCAAATGGAAGCGGAAAGAGCCATTTAGGAGTTTGGATTGAAGAGAATCAAGGCGAGGACATAAATGTGCTGAGAATTTCAGCACAAAGAGCACTTACTATCCCAAAAACTATAGTAGTAAAGAGCGAAGAGGCTGCTTGGAATAAAATTTACTATGGGAATGAAACTGAGAAAAATAAAGGATCTAAAGTTTCCCACCCCTTAAAACGCAGTCTTTTCTCATTTGCCTTTGCCT
>NZ_KV815031.1:0-865 GCF_001814145.1 Prevotella sp. HMSC073D09
ACGTACTTCTAACCTGATTAACCTGTTCGTCTACAAACCAGTTGCCCCCAGTCAATCTGCTTTGAAACCTACTTTTAACCTGATTAACCTATTCGTCTACGAACCAGTCGACCCTAATCAATTCACTTTGGAACGTACTTCTAACCTGATTAACCTGTTCGTCTACGAACCAGTCGCCCCTAAACAAATCGCTTTGGAACGTACTTCTAACCTGATTAACCTATTCGTCTACGAACCAGTCGACCCTAATCAATTCGCTTTGGAGCCTGCTTTTTACCCCAACCGCTCGTTGTAGCCAGTGTTGATTTCGCTGCCTTGTCGAGCATATTGCCTGTCTTTTTCTTAAAACCAAATCGACAGTTGGGCCTGTGTAGATTTCGATGACTTGTTGAGCAAATTGCCCTTCTTATTCTTAAAAACGTGGCGGACTACGTCGAGAGAATAGGGTAGGCAAGGCACCGACAAGCAAACGAAAGCTAAACAGGAATTGATAGGAAGAACTTAAAACAATTGATAATCAGTGTAATGAACCGATTGGGGTTGAAGGCGTAGCTGACTACGTCGAGAAATTTAGACGGGCAAGATGCCTATAAACATACGGGAGATGAACATGAAACGAGGGAAACAACCCAAAATAATGATAAGCGGTTTAACAACCTATTGGGGGTTAATCTTTGTTCTAGTGGTGGTATTTGTTAAATTGGTGTTTTAATTTTACAAAACGCATTCTGCTGGCCGACTCTTCTAGAGAAAATCAAGGTCTAAAAACATACATTTAGTGGCTAAATCTCGGTTAGTTTGTCTCCCCAGTGTCTGCAATTTTGGGTCTGTAACCTGCATTTTGCACCATTTTGCCTTTCTAGTT
>NZ_KV815031.1:965-1223 GCF_001814145.1 Prevotella sp. HMSC073D09
CACCATTTTGCCTTTCTAGTTTGGTTGCCGACTCAGATTTTCATAAGTCCATTTACCTGCTTTTAACCCCCAAAAAACCACTTTTTAATGCCTATTTTGCCCTTTTTGGCCATGTTTTTAATGGCTTTGAAAGGTTATGTTTATACCATTTCAGTGGATATTTATGCTTATCGTCTTGCGTCTTGCGGCATTTTGCCTTGCATTTAGCATCAAATTGCACTGCGTTTTGCACCGTTTTACCTTGCGTTTTGCACCAAA
>NZ_KV815031.1:1323-25852 GCF_001814145.1 Prevotella sp. HMSC073D09
TTAGCATCAAAACGCACTGCGTTTTGCACCATTTTACCCTGCAATTAGCAACAAATAGCCCCAAAAGAGGTGCGGATGGAGACGTTTTTAAATAAAAATTCATTTTGCCGCATCCGCTGACTAACCCCTGTTGGCATCACAACTAACCTTCACGAGAATCGATTTTTTGCAACAAGGTGGACGATTGGTGGAAAAAATCGCACTCATAATGTTAAATTTCTTGCTGAATAATTTACATCGGATGACGTATTAATGAACGCAAATTTCAGAACCGTTACAGCACAAGCTTATCGGCAAAAACATTTGGGCGCGTGTTAACGAACGCAGATTTCAGCATCGTTACTGCCCTTTCGTCCGCCAACAGCAGGCCTTGCCGCAAACATTCCACCCCAATCGGTTCATTAGGGCCTGTGCAAATTTTGTTTGATTGTTGGGCTTATCGTCCGTCTTATTCTTGAAGGTGCGGCAAGTTACTTCAGCAGAATGGTGGGCAATAGGCCCAACAAGCAAGCGAAGAACAAACACGAAACGAAGGGGAGTGCCTAAAACATCTGATGGGCGGTCTGATGAACCGCTTGAAATTTAAAGAAACAAGTTGGCTTTAAAGTCACACCTACTTGCTGATGGTTAAGCACTTTATGGGAAATTTTGACGTATTTATTCGATATTTATACTTATTTCGTACTTAGTAAAGAAGTTTTTTCGCATTATATTAAAAATAATGAAGAAAATGTTTGGCAGTTATTTTACAAATGCCTATCTTTGCCAAGTACTTAGTAGTCTTTGAAAACAAAAACAGAGATTCACAGGTGGTGCGCGTATTTTATAAGCGCAAATCCACAAGACGGGGAATCACGCCAATGCCCCAACACCCGCCATCCAGCGAATGGCGGTTGCGCAAATACCAGTAGAAGAATATAGCAAGTTCAACAACTATTCAGTCGAAGGATTAGAGAAGAAAGCCAAGAGACAAGCCACTTCGCGTGGTAACAAAGCCATCGGAGCCCTGTTTCGTAAGGCAACCGCCTTTCCTTTTCCATACATGCCATGTTGTGAACGAGCGTATTTCTATGGTCGCTAATACCTCTCGATGTTCCGCTTTGAAAGCGGGAAACCTGATATGTATATAAAATAATCTAAACTGATGTTTGTATGAAGAAGGTAGTATTGTTTGTTTTTATGTTATTGCAGCTGTGGGCCTGCGGGCAGGTGAAGTATCGTGAGGTACTAAGCTTGGCAGACGAGTTCGTGTCGAGCCTCGAAACGGACTACCAGAGCTACGGACTTCTCGGCGGCGTGGATAAGATTAAGTACACGCGCGACGGCCTTTACCAGGTGTTTCCCATGGGAAGACTCATCAATGTGAAGATTGATAGCATGGCCTCCGACGATGATTACGAACAGCTGCGACAGGCTTTGGCCTCCCATTACTCCGCCGACGGACGAGTGAGGCAGGTGTATCGTTGCCATGCCGGCACGATTATGATTGACTGCCGCAACTGATTTGAAGATACATACTGTTGTTTGAAGAAAGGGAGCGACACAGAAGCCCGGCGTGGCAACCTCGTTTCTTTTTACATTCAAGACGCTCGCGCTGGTGCCTTAATGTGTCGCAACCCTTTAAGCTTTCCCTTTTGTAGACCTTAATCGCACCTCGGGCTTAGCCCGCAGGTGCTTTGTTGGCTTATGCTTGGTGCAATGAGGCCTTTCTTAAAAGGACCCGCCTTGATGCTGGCTTGCGTTTGTAGGCAAGAGGTTGAGGGTGAAAGCCACGCCCCAATGCGCCTGGCGTTGCCCAATTGGTTTTGCGTAAACGCTTATTTTCGGTTGCAACGCCCATGATGTTGCCCTCAGCAAGGTTGTGGAAAAGGGTTTATTTGGCAGTTAGAAACCTCCATGCAGTCTTCGTAAGCCAGCCTGCTCGTTATGGAAACGGATTTAGTAAATCTATTTTTACGTAGTGTGAGGTGGGGCTTGTCAGTTCCTGACATAGGGCAGTGGCCCATAGCGCAGCACCGTGGTGTAGGCTTTCCCGGCTGGGTAGATGCAAACGGTGAAGAGATAGTTGTTCTCAACGGGCGAAGAACCGCCTTTGTAAAAGGGCATGTCGTCGTCTTCCCAGTCGATGGTTACGCCGGGATAGTCCTTATCCATCGTCTTGGCAAGCAGTTCAACGTCTTTCAACGCGTTTTTCTTGTTGACGGGGCGCGACGTAAAGCGGGCCTCGCTGAAATACGTGTTGCCCTGTTCGTCGGTTTGGAAGTTAAACGTTACTTTTTCAAACTTCACACCCTTGAATATCATGTCGCGATATTCAATTTGCTTGTTGTTGATGGATGTGGGCGTTCCGAATTGTCCCTTTATCCCTTTAAGGGCCGTTTCGTAGTTTGTTCCGAAGGCTACACCCTGAATGCTGGCATTGCTTTCGGCAAATGCCGTAGCCGAGATGAGAAGTGCGAACGCTGTCGCAAAAATACTTTTAATCATAGTGTTAAATCTGTTCATGTGTGCAAAGATAAACAAAAATGGGCAAACACCGGTGCGTTTCGGCACTCCATTTGGCGCGCATTGCTAAAAAGTTTGTTATAAAGTGTAAAACGGCGCGTTTCTTTTTATTAATTAGTAGGGAAGTATAGGATATTTTTTGTAAGTTTGCATACGGTGGCAAACGATGCCACATCACGCAAAAATATAGAGTATAGAATATGGCAACCATGTTATTGAATGACCTGTTAAGGGGGACGAAGTCGGCTATGACGCACAAACGCATCATCGCTTATTACTTGAACAACAGCACGTCTACCATACCCGAGTTGGCTAAAGAACTAAACCTAAGTGTACCCACCATCGCCAAAGTTATCGCCGAGATGTGCGAAGACGGATATATCGTTAACTGCGGTAAGATGGATACGGGCAAGGGACGCTCGCCGGTGATTTATGGTTTGGCGCCAGAGTCGGGCTATTTCGTTGGCGTCGACCTGATGAGCAACGGACTTAACCTGGGGCTGATGAATTTTAACGGCGAGCTGGTGAAACTCGACATGGACGTGCCTTACGAGTACCGCAACTCGCAAGAGGGACTAGACGAGCTGTGCGGTTATGTTACAGACTTTATCGACCAACTGGATATAGCCAAAGAACGCATCCTAAACGTTGGCGTGAACATACCCGGACGTGTGAATCCGGAAATGGGACAGAGTTTCAGCCGCTTTAATTTTGAAGAACGACCCTTGGTAGACCTCATGGCTGAAAGGATAGGATGCAGGGTGTATATCGACAACGACACGCGCTCGATGACGTATGGAGAAATGAGCAAAGGTGTGGTTAAGGGCGAAAAGGATGTCATTTTCATAAACCTTAGCTGGGGACTTGGCTGCGGACTTATCTTTAATGGCGAGTTGTATATGGGCAAGTCGGGCTTCTCGGGCGAACTGGGGCACTTCCCCAGTTTTGACAATGAAATTCTCTGCCACTGCGGAAAACGTGGCTGCCTGGAAACAGAAATATCGGGCATGGCCTTGCACCGCAACCTGCTGCAATGCGTGAAGGAAGGTCGACAAACGCTGCTGAGCGAACAAATCATGAAAGACGAGGCCTCGCTTACCCTCGACGACATCATCGAAGCAACCCTGAAAGAAGACCTGCTGTGCATTGAACTGGTTGAGGATATCGGCCAAAAGCTTGGCCGTTACTTGGCGGGCCTTATCAATTTGCTCAATCCCGAAATGGTTATCATTGGCGGTTCGCTGGCCCGAACGGGCGACTCGGTGCTGCAACCCGTGAAGAGTGCCGTAAGAAAATACTCGCTCAACATGGTTAATCGCGACTCGGCCATCGTGCTTTCCAAGTTGCAAGGCAAAGCCGGCGTTACTGGGGCTTGCCTTTTGGCGCGCAAAAGCCTGTTCCATTTTAGCTAATGCCCAAGGTGGTGAGCCACATCTTGCGCAGGTGCTTTATGCCGTAAGCGGGGCGCAAACGCCAGAGTGAGCGCGCATGGCATAATTTAAAGACTGCTGTTCGCATCGTTTTGGCAGATTTATATTATCTTTGCAAGCAAATCAATAGCCAGTATGCAGACAAGATGCCACCTCTCAATGCTCATTCACGAGCAAGCGCGCAAGTATGGCGACGCACCCGCACTAACGTTTAAACCCTTTGGCGAAGACGGATGGAGAACCGTGTCGTGGAACCATTTCTCACTGCGCGTAAAGCAAGTGAGCAATGCCTTCCTAAACCTTGGCGTTAAACCGCAAGAGAATATCGCCGTGTTCTCGCAGAATTGCCTGCAATATCTGTATACCGACTTCGGCGCGTATGGCGTTCGTGCCGTTGCAATTCCGTTCTACGCAACCAGTAGCGAGCAACAGGTACAGTTCGTTGTGAACGATGCGCAAGTGCGTTTCATCTTCGTAGGCGAACAAGAGCAATATGATAAGGCGCACCGCGTGTTCGCACTTTGCCACTCGTTGGAACGTATTGTGGTGTTCGACCGCAATGTGCGTATCAGCACCCACGACCCCAATGCCTTGTACTTCGACGACTTTTTGAAGTTGGGCGAGAACCTGCCACGGCAAAGCGAGTTGGAAAGACGTTGGAAAGACGCCAACGAGAACGACCTCTGCAACATTCTTTACACCAGCGGAACAACGGGCGACAGTAAGGGTGTGATGCTTACTTACAGCCAATACCACGCCGCACTGAAAGCCAACGACGAGTGCGTGCCTGTTGGCGAGACCGATAGGGTTATCAGTTTCTTGCCATACACGCACATCTTTGAGCGTGCGTGGGCGTACCTGGCACTCTCGGAGGGGGCGCAAATCATCATCAATACCAACCCGCACGACATACAAGACTCGATGCGGCAGACTCATCCCACGTGCATGTCGTCGGTTCCGCGTTTCTGGGAGAAGGTGTATGCCGGCGTAAAGGAACGCATGGAGGCTGCATCGCCGCTGCAACGTCGCCTATTTAAGCATGCTTTGGAGGTGGGAAGGCGGCACAATGTGCATTATCTCAGCCGCGGAAAACGCCCGCCGTTGCCCTTGCGCATGGAGTATAAGGTGCTCAACCGCACGGTGTTGAGCCTTGTGCGCAAACAATTGGGACTTGAAAACGCCAACATCTTTCCCACGGCCGGCGCGCGAGTGTCGCCCGAAGTGGAAGAGTTCGTACATTCCATCGGCTTGTTTATGATGGTGGGCTATGGCTTAACGGAGAGCCTTGCCACGGTTTCGTGCGACCGTGTGGACAAACCTTACACCCTGGGCTCGGTGGGAAGGGTTATCAACGGACTGCAAATAAAGATTGGCGAGAACAACGAAGTGCTGTTAAAAGGGCCTACTATCACCAAGGGATATTACAAGCGCGAGTCTCTTAACAGTAAGATTTTCGATAAGGATGGTTTCTTCCGAACGGGCGACGCTGGCTACATCAAGAACGGCGAGCTGTTTCTTACCGAACGCATAAAGGACCTTTACAAAACATCGAACGGCAAGTATATCGCTCCGCAGATGATAGAGGCGTTGCTCTTGGTGGATAAGTATATCGACCAAGTGGCCGTAGTTGCCGACGAACGCAAGTTTGTTTCGGCATTGGTGGTGCCCGAATTTAGGGTTGTTGAGGAGTATGCGCACGCTCATGGCATCGACTTCAACTCGCGCGAAGACCTTTGCGCCAACCGTCAGATACACCAAATGATGCTCGACCGCATTCACACGCTTGTGCAACAGCTCTCGCCGTACGAGCAAATCAAGCGCATAACGCTTATTCCTCACCATTTCAGCATGGAGAATGGCGAACTAACCAATACGCTGAAACTACGTCGCCCCGTTATCCTAGCCAATTATAAGGAACTTATCGACAAGATGTACGAGGAGTAAAAACAATTTTGGCATTGCACACTTGATATATAAATAGGAGTACAACGAAACGAACGAACACCCCCAAGCCTGCCGATGCACGATGAAATGGGCAATTTTAGCCTTCTTCGTCTGCAAAGACACGCCTATGTGCCACTGTGTGGAACAATATGGGGAACCAATAACGCAAAACATGATTACAGCAGACCAACTTAAAGATATACAAGAACGGGCTGATGCTTTACACCGCTACTTGGACATCGACCGTAAGCGGGTGGAACTTGAAGAGGAGGAACTACGAACGCAAGCTCCCGACTTCTGGGACGACCCCGCACGGGCACAAGAGCAGATGAAAAAGGTGAAAGGCATTGAAAAATGGATTGTGGGCTATAAGGAAGTGCGCCAGGCAGCAGACGAATTGCAGCTTGCTTTCGACTTCTACCACGATGACATGGTGACGGAAGACGAGGTGGACGAGGATTATCGCAAGGCGATAACGGCTGTCGAGAACCTCGAACTGATGAATATGCTGCGCCAAAAGGAAGACCCGATGGACTGTGTGCTGAAAATAAACTCGGGTGCAGGCGGAACCGAAAGCCAAGATTGGGCGCAAATGCTGATGCGCATGTACATGCGTTGGGCCGAGTCGCATGGCCATCGCGTTACGATAAGCAACTTGCAAGAGGGCGACGAGGCTGGCATTAAGAGCGTAACGATGGAGATTGAGGGCGGCGAATACGCCTATGGCTACCTCAAAAGCGAGAATGGCGTGCACCGACTGGTGCGCGTTTCGCCCTACAATGCGCAGGGAAAACGCATGACAAGCTTTGCCTCGGTGTTCGTTTCGCCATTGGTAGACGACACCATAGAGGTGTATGTGGACCCCTCGAAGGTGTCGTGGGACCTGTTTAGAAGTGGCGGCGCAGGCGGGCAGAACGTCAATAAGGTGGAAACGGGCGTGCGATTGCGTTACCAATACACCGACCCCGACACAGGCGAGGAAGAAGAAATACTCATCGAGAATACCGAAAGCCGCAAGCAATTGGAGAACCGAAACAACGCCATGCGACTTCTTAAATCGCAGTTGTACGACCGCGCAATGAAGAAACGCTTGGAGGCGCAGGCCAAGATTGAGGCCGGAAAGAAGAAAATAGAGTGGGGAAGTCAGATAAGAAGTTACGTTTTCGACGACCGCCGTGTGAAAGACCACCGCACCAATTACCAAACGGCTGATGTAGACGGCGTGATGGACGGCAAGATAGACGACTTCATTAAGGCCTACTTGATGGAGTTTCCCGTGACAGAGGAATGAGGAAAACGTGGAGAGGAGTAAAGTTGTAAGTGGTAAGGAGTGGGTGATAAGGAGTAAGTAGTAACGGGCGGGTTAGGCTACATGCTTGGTTTAGTAAGCAGGTTTAACCAGTTGCGATAGGGAAGTAATGGGAAACTAAACAAACCACGATGCCTCGTCAGCCCCCTCAGCTTGTCAACTCGTCAGCTCCTCAACTCGTTAACTTGTCATTTTGTTCGCTCGTCAACCCATCAACCCGTCGACTTGTTAACTCGTCACCCCGTCAACTCGCCACACCATCAACTAATATAAAAACCTAATTAATAATGCCGCTCGCATGTAGAGCAACCGTTTAAAGCAATGCACAAGGACCCATCTAAGTGATGACTGGTGGACAAAAAACCTCCCAAAACGGATTTCATTAGGTCCGAAACGAGGTTCAAATTCATCTTCAATTGAGAAACGGACGTGTGCTGCGCTGCAAGTCGAACTACCCGAACGCGAGCCTAAAAACTAAAAGTCTATGAGTGAGAAAAGCAAAATGCGTCGCGCACAACGTGAGGCGCGCCAAGAGAAACAAGCCAAACAAGTGATTTATTGGCTAGTGGGCGTATTGGCCTTGCTGGCTCTTATCTTGCTGGTTTATGCGATGAATTCGTGATTTTTCGTAATCTCAGGTCTTCGCCTTGCTTGTAAATGTAGTTACGAAACGTGCTGCAAGCCAGGTGAAGACCGCTAAACACAACATGCCAATCAGATGAGTGGACAAGAAATAGAACGAAAATTCTTGGTAGAAAAAGGCGGAGCCTATCGCGAGGCGTCTTTTTCGAGCAGTCATATCGTGCAAGGCTACATCCCATGCGAGGGAGCTACGGTGCGCATACGCAAACGCGACGACCGCGCATACCTTACAATAAAAGGCCGTTCGATGAATGGAGGCTTGTCGCGATACGAGTTTGAGACCGAGATACCGCCCCACGAGGCCGACCAACTGCTGCTGCTCTGTCGCGGCGGAGTGGTAGACAAGCGGCGTTTTCTGGTGAAAAGCGGTGCCCACACCTTCGAAATCGACGAATTTTATGGTAATAACGAAGGTCTGCTGCTGGCCGAAGTTGAGTTGGGTAGTGCGGATGAGGCCTTTGAAAAGCCCCATTTCATCGGGCCAGAAGTAACTGGCGACCGCCGTTTCTACAACTCCAACCTCCTGGCTAATCCTTTTTGCCTTTGGCGAAACACCTTACCAGAAGCATACCGATAAGGTTGCCCAAGACAACGCCTATGCTATTGGCGGCAAAGTCGAGCCAATCGCCACTGCGGTTACCGCCCGTGCAGGTGACTTGTGCCAACTCAATCAGTCCGCCCATCAACAGGGGAGCTAGAAAAATGCCGATGAAAAGGCGCATTTTGTTCAGCTCTCTATGCCTGCGAAGGTACTCTGCCCACACCACCACGCACAAAACGGCATACATCGTTATATGCATCCACTTGTCGAAGAGCGTGAGATGGCTCAGGGGTGTTTCAGGAATGGGCATCAGGCAAATCACCCATATCACCAAGATGATGCATGTGGCAAAGGGGTAGGCCATAATGATGTGCCGGCCATAGTTCACTTTTTGCAGTCCTGTCGGTTTCATATCTCTAATGTCTTTTTGGCTAACGAATGGCTCATTATGTGCTTCTGAAAGTACGAAATCGCTGTTTTAAACACCGAAAAGTCGCCAAATCGTATGGCCGAGATGTAATAATGCTGCTAACTTCTATGCAAAAGTAGATGTTTTTTGTAAATTTGCACCATGATAAACCAAAATAGTTACGATTATGTCTGAAAGTAGAGCAGGATTTGGGAGCAAGTTAGGATTGATATTAGCCACGGCTGGTTCGGCCGTAGGCCTGGGTAATGTGTGGCGTTTTCCTTATATGACTGGTGCCGATGGCGGTGCTGTGTTCATCCTTATCTATATGTGCTGCATCCTGTTTCTAGGCATTCCTTGCATGGTTAGCGAGTTTATCATTGGCAGGCACGGTGCATCCAACACCGCTCGTGCCTATACCAAGGTGGCCGGCAAAGGCAGTCCGTGGCGTTGGGTGGGCTTCTTGGGCGTGGCAACAGGCTTTCTCATCACGGGTTATTATGCCGTTGTGGCGGGTTGGTGCCTGCAATATATGTACGCCTCGGCCACAAATCAGTTGCAAGGCGACCATGCGGCCATTGCCAATTACTTCTCCGACTTTTCGGCCAGTGCCTTTTTGCCTGTGTTTTGGGCGGCCGCTATCCTGCTTTTTACCCATTATGTAATCATCCACGGCGTGCGTGGGGGCATCGAAAAGGCCTCCAAGCTGTTCATGCCCACGCTTTTCGTGTTGCTGTTGGTTATCGTTGTGGCCTCGTGCATGCTGCCAGGAGCAGGCAAGGGCATTGCTTTCCTCTTCAATCCCGACTTTTCTAAGGTCAATTCCAATGTCTTTCTCGATGCCCTAGGCCAGTCGTTCTACTCGTTGAGCATCGCAATGGGTTGCATTTGCACCTACGCCTCGTATTTCAGTAGGCAAACCAACCTGCTGAAATCGGCTGTTCAGATTTCCGTTATCGACAGCGTGGTGGCCATTTTGGCCGGTTTGATGATATTTCCCGCCGCTTTCTCGGTGGGCGTAAGCCCCGATAGCGGCCCGTCGCTCATCTTTATCACCCTTCCCCACGTGTTTCAGCAAGCCTTTTCGGGCGTTCCCATCGTGGGATATGTGCTTTCGCTCATGTTCTATGCCCTTTTGGGCTTGGCCGCACTCACGTCGCTCATCTCGTTGCACGAGGTAAGCACCGCCTTCTTCTTCGAAGAATTCCACATCACTCGTAAGAAGGCTGCCACCATCGTAACGGCAGGAACGCTCACAATAGGTGCGTTTTGTTCGCTTTCGTTGGGCGCAATGAGCGGTTTGAGCATCGCCGGGCACACGCTGTTCGACATCTTCGACTTCGTAACAGGCCAGATTTTCCTGCCCGTGGGTGGGTTCCTCACCTGCATATTCCTTGGTTGGTTTGTGCCACGAAAACTCGTAAAAGACGAGTTCACCAATTGGGGCACACTTCGTTCCACGCTCTTTGGTGCCTATCTGTTCAGTGTGCGCTACATTTGTCCGCTGTGCATACTTGCCATTTTCTTACATCAGCTAGGGCTGTTCTGATGCCTACGGGGCGTCCATGCAGATGGTAAAACTTCAAAAATAGCCCCATTTCACCGAAACCATTAATCCTACATACCATGTCAATGAAAGAATTGTTCTACTTTTCAAAGTCCGACCGCAAGGCCATCCTTTTTCTCTTGGTGGCCATTGTGGTGATTTTCGTGGCCATTCGCTGGTCGAGTGGCTTGTCAATAACTGCCGAAAAGCCAACCGCCCAACAGCGTAAGCCATCAAAACAGGCGGTTTCATCGTCCCGTTCTGATAGCGATTGGGATTTGGACGAGCCCACACAGATGGCCATTCACCTAACGCCCTTCGACCCCAATACGGCTCCGCCCGAACAACTTTTGGCTTTGGGATTGCAGCCGTGGCAGGTGAAAAGCTTGCTGAAATATAGAAACAAAGGCGGTGTTTTTCGGCAACCATCAGACTTTGCCCGACTGTATGGGCTTACTTTAAAGCAATATCGGCAACTAGAACCCTACATCCGCATTGCTGACGACTATCGCCCTGCGGCCGATTTCATCGCCTCTGAACGCCCGCGCACCATGCACCAACGCGATACTTTGCGCTACCCCATGAAGCTGAAGGCCGGTATGCACGTGTTTTTAAACACGGCAGATACCACAGACTTGAAGAAAGTGCCCGGCATAGGCAGTTATTTTGCCCGGCAAATAGTGAACTATCGCAATAGACTAGGCGGTTTTTCAGGCATCGAACAGTTGGCCGAGATAGACGACTTTCCCATTGAGTCGCTCACTTACTTTGCCATTTCTGCCGATGAATTGGCTAAAATTCACCGTCTTAACGTTAACAAACTAAGTCTAAACGAACTGAAAAGACATCCGTACATCAACTTTTATATGGCGCGAGCCATTGTGGATTTCCGCCGTTTGCATGGCGACTTGCAAAGTCTTGAACAGCTAAAACTGCTGAAAGACTTCTCGGAAGAGAAGGTGCGAAGACTGCAACCCTACGTCACCTTTTAAACATAATGCC
Source organism: Prevotella sp. HMSC073D09 (assembly GCF_001814145.1). Classification (NCBI taxonomy): domain Bacteria; kingdom Pseudomonadati; phylum Bacteroidota; class Bacteroidia; order Bacteroidales; family Prevotellaceae; genus Prevotella; species Prevotella sp. HMSC073D09. Next base: position 12,652 of record NZ_KV815031.1, read on the forward strand.
GATGAAATGGGCGAAAACGTGTGTGGTGGCAAGCGAAAGCGCAGGCGAATAGACCATAGCCGATGTGCTTGCCACTGCTTTTCGCACGGCAACGCCTTACACGATGGGCAGCGAAATGCCCTTAATCTTTTGGTAAACGTCTAGCGCAAACAAGTCGGTCATGCCGCTAATATAGTCTATCACGGCTTGTATGCGCGTTTCAAGGCTAGGGCTGTTAATGTCGTATTGGCTGCTAAACCGCTGAATAAGTTGCCTAGAATAGTACCTTTGCGGTTCGGCGGCAGCCTTAACCAATGCCGTAAGCAAGGTTTCCATAATGTTATAACCGCTCAACTCCACGTCGAGCACAGGCTTGCTGTTGTATATTTTCTGTCTCGAAACCATTTCGCAGCGGCGGTAAGCCTCGCGTTCCAGGGGCGAGATATGGTCGATAAGGCAGCCTTCAAGCGCGCCGTCAAGCAACTTTTGCTCGTTGGCAACGAAGGCATCTACGCATTTTCGTTCCAACAAGCCAATCACGCAAGCCCGCATATACACCACCTTCTCGTGCACATCGGTAACGCCCTCTTCCTCAATTCGGTTCCTTATGCGTTGTTTTTCCTGCTCATCGAAGAATCCCAACAGCAGGTTTTCGGTCTCTTCAAACGAGAGAATTTTCAGTTTGTGCGAGTCTTCGATGTCCATTACCTCATAGCAAATGTCGTCGGCAGCCTCTACCAGATACACCAATGGGTGGCGAGCAAACCGCAAAGGCTCGTTGGGTGCCGACAGACGAATAACGCCCAATTCATCGGCGATTTTGCAATAGGTGTCTGATTCCGTTGCAAAGAACCCAAATTTGCTCTTCTTTCCCGATGCGCCACTTTCGAAGGGATACTTCACAATGCTGGATAGCATGGTGTAAGTCATCACAAAACCACCCGCACGACGCCCGTTAAAGCGGTGTGTAAGCAGGCGGAAGGCATTGGCGTTGCCTTCAAAATGGGTGAGGTCTGTCCAGAATTTGGGCGACAGTTTGTCTTTCAACGCCAGCCCTGCACCTTCTGAAAAGAACGTCTGTATGGCCTTTTCGCCACTATGCCCGAAAGGTGGGTTACCCATATCGTGTGCCAAACAGGCAGCACTTACGATGGTGCCGATTTCTTCGAACAGCGTGTTGGCCAATTCGGGATGCAGCTTTACCAGCGCGCGAGCCACATCGTTGCCCAACGACATGCCCACCGAGGCCACTTCAAGGCTGTGTGTAAGGCGGTTGTGTACGAATACGCTGCCCGGCAGCGGGAACACTTGCGTCTTGTTTTGCAGTCGTCTGAAAGGAGCCGAGAAAATTAATCGGTCGTAATCGCGTTTAAATTCCGAACGGTCGTCGTGCCTTTCGGGGTGTTTGCCTTCTTGTCCAAGGCGCATGTTGGATATCAGTCGTTGCCAGTTCATCGTCGTTGTTCATTATTTTGTATTTGCAAACTTACACAAAAAAGTTCGTTTGCACACTATTCCCACACATATTTTATATAGCGCGCATCATGTATTTCGTCTCCTGCAATGTACAATCCACGTCGTTTTTTTAATGTTTCAGGCCCTAAAAACCCACTTTTTAACTGCTATTTCACTCTTTTCAGCTATGATTTTGGTGGCGATAAAGGGTTTTATTTATGCAATTGCTGTGGATATTTATGTTTTTCGTTTTGCGTTTAGCGGCATTTTGCACTGCGTTTTGCACCATTTCACCTTGTGTTTTGCACCAAAACGCACTGCAATTAGCACCAAAACGCACTGCGTTTTGCACCATATTGCACTGCATTTAGCGGCAAAATGCATTGTGTTTTGCTGCAAATCGACCAAAAATGGGTGTTAGTGGCGGTCGGTTTAAATAAAAATTCATTTTGCCTGTATGTACAACTAACCCCTTTTTGCACCAAAATAAACCTCCGCAAGAATCGATTTTTTGCGGGAAGGTAGGCGATTGGTGGCGAAAAAGTCAGCCAAAATGTTAAAATAATTACTGAAAACTGTACAAGCGGGCTCGTCGCATGTACGCGTGCAAGGGCAACGGCTCTGAAATCGCGCGTATGCCTATCACCGGCAATACGAGCGTTTGCAGGATATGCAGCTCTTGCGTTGGAACTTTGTTTTTGCTGTTACCACTGGCAATGCGTGCGTTTGTTGGGTATGCCACTCATGACCAACAGAAACCTCATCGTGGAAATGTAGAACACATCCGCCTTTGACAGCTAGTTTTCTACCTGTTGAAAACACCCAAAGCCACAATAGACCATTGGCACGATTGAGGCTTATTGGCTGTTCTCTCATTCTTGCTTTGTTTCCTCTCTTTTTCACCGTGTATTTTAGGGGCATCGTCAAAATATGGTTTAGCCTAAACCGATCGTTGGCGCCTGTGCCGATTTTGTTTGACAGTAGAGCGTATCGCCCGTCTTGTTCTTGACGGCGTAGCGGGCAGCGTACGAGGAAAAGGCAGACAAGGTGTCGACAAGCAAACGGAAGACAGACAGGAAACAATGCAATCAACTTAAAATGTCTGATAAGCGGTTTAACTCGCCGATTGGGGCTTAAGTTGATAAACATAATCTATGTGATGTATGTTAAAATAGGCGAAGGCGGTTAAATGTAGGAGAATAGTTGCGAGAAACAGGAAAACACTACCGCTTTTCTACCGTCTTCTAAACGAATTATAACATAAAATAACGTCAAGAAATTTGTTTTGTTTGTAAAAACGTTTAACTTTGCAAAACATAACCGAATGCCGATAATGCAGTTGCCCATTCAGCTATCCTTGTTGGGATTTAAGATGGCTTTCTATGTCGGTGTTTGGCCAATAAGCAAAAGAGAATGCCCACTATGCAAATAATGGGCATGCCATGAAATAAAGATTTGGAGAATTAGAGACGACAATAGCTCTTAATGGAGAATTAGGAGATTTGTACGCCTCGTCATTTGATACTAAGTTTAGAAAGATCATGAAACACAAAAGAAAGAAATATAAGTGTAGAAGGTGGAATCTATCGCCCCAATGGGTCTTGTCTAAGACGCGATTGGGTTCGAGGTACGCAATACTTCGAATGTGCTGCCATGAGCGGTGCGTTTGCTACAATTCGTAGAAGTTTCAAAAAAGGTCTAATAATCCATTTAAATCGCAAGAACATGAACACTTTTCGACTTTTATTATTGACGTTGTTTGTTGCAGCAATGCCAATCATGGGTTTCGCTTATACTGGCGGTCAAATTGTCACATTTAACCAATTATGGTACAAGGTGTTATCTCCCACTAGTCATACGCTGGCTTTCATAGGCACTAATGGTTTTCCTTCTGGTCCATTAACATTGCCTAACAGTGTCTTCGATGGCAAAGATGCTACGTTTACAATTACCGAGTTGCAGTATGAACCTGGTTATGCCTGTTATGGAGTAACCGAATTAACAATTCCAGAGACGGTCAAGACAATTGGGGCGTTTAGTGTTCTTTGGGCTCCACTTATCAAAGTACATATCCCCCAATCGGTAACCAATATTTCCGAGAGTGCTTTTTGCTGTTTAAATAAAGCACCAAAATTTACCGTTGCATCGGGGAGCCTACATTTTGAGGCAGGTAGCGATGGTGCACTTTACTCAAAAGGGAAGACTAAGCTCTATTCAGTGCCCTCGGACGTACAATTGTCAGCTGGGGGCGTATATAATGTAGACAATAATGTTAAACGTATATGCATAGGTGCGTTTCTTAAAACCAACGGTCTAAAAAAAGTGGTGTTGCCCAATGGATTGCAGAGTATTGATATGGGTATGTTCACCATTGCTCCCACGTCCTCACTTGAAGCTTTTGAGGTCAGGCCAGGTGGTAGCACTCCTTTTTCGGCTGTAGACGGTGTGCTGTTTAAGGGAGATGAGCTTGTTTTGTACCCACAAGGAAAATCTACGCAGAACTACGTAGTTCCAAATGGTATCAAGAAGTTAGCGACCTATTCCATATCTGACAACGGACACTTACGAAGTATCGACCTGAACCAAGTTACCACGCTCCGTAATTCTGCCATATATAATGCATTGGAATTGACTTCGATAACAATCCCCAAAGACATTAAAAAGTATGGCAAAGTTCCTGGACAAGGACTAATGGAAGGTTGTTTCGAGTCGTGCCCAAAGGTTTCAACCTATTATGTGGCCAGCGGCAATACCGACTTTGTTATTGAGAATGGTGTTTTGTTCTCGGCAGATAAAACGCTACTGTACTGCTATCCGCCAAGTAAGCCGGGAAGTAGTTATGCTATTCCCAATAGTGTAACCCAAATTGGCAACAATGCCTTTCAAAATGCGCAATTCATCACCTCCATTCATATTCCGCAAAACGTAATAGTAATAGGTTCAAGTGCATTTCGCCAATTGAGTAACCTCTCAACATTGACTTTCGATGCTAATTCTAAAGTGAACTACATCTCTGATTTAGCTTTCAGAGGATGTTCGAAATTGAACGTGGTGACACTTCCCAAAGGTATAACATCACTTGGAGCGGTGTTCTACGAATGTGAAAACCTAGAGGTTATCAATGTGCCCGCTAACTCTAAGTTAACCACCATCCGTTCGGGCGCATTCTCAACCAATAGGAAATTGAAGGCGTTTAACTTCATGGGCGAGTGCCAACTGAACAGAATAGGGGCCAACGTGTTCGCTGGCCTTAAAGAACTTACGGCATTTAGCATTCCCAAGTCAGTGGCCTACATTGATGCTAATGCTTTCATTGGATGTAAAAATCTAACAACCGTAACCTTCGATCCGAATGCTGTAATACAGAAAATAGGTGAAGGAGCTTTTGCCGACTGTGGAATAACCAACATCAAAATTCCCCAAAAAGTGGTGGAGATAGAAAGGGAGGCCTTTTTGAAATGCGAGGCCCTTACCACAATAAACATCACGAAAGCAACGACCTCTATCAGCCCGGAGGCATTTAAATACTGTTCCAGACTTACCGCCATAAACGTGGATAAGGACAACGAAGTGTATTCAAGCATTGACGGATACTTGTTGTCGAAAAACAAACAGGAGCTAATGATATTCCCTCCAGGCAAGGCTAATGAGCGTTTCACGCTCTTACCTCCTTCCGTCATTAAGATTGGTGATTATGCTTTCTACGATTGCAAGAAACTGAAGAACGTGACTATACCCAATAAAGTGAAACATATTGGTAAACGTGCGTTTGGCTTTTGTGACAATCTTACCACCATCACATTCCTTTGCGACGAGATAATACCTGCTGCCAACATTAGTCAAGGTGGCAATGATGCGGCATTCGATGCCGACAAAGGAGCGACAAAAAAAATGGGTAAGATTACCATTAACGTTCGTAAGAACAAGTTTGTCGATTATCAAAGCATTCCTTTCTACAAGAAATTTGCCTTGATACGTCCATCATTCACTATTTCCAAGGAAGAGTATATCCTTGTTTCGGAGAAGGCCGCGGCCATGCTCAGCACCGAGAACACCGACCATACTTTCGTGCTTCCAACCGACTTCCACTATGGGGGCACAAAATACGAAGTAAGTTTTATTGGCGACTATGCCTTCGAACATGTTTCGCCCAATGTAAAAGAGGTGGTGGTGAAGAAGAATGTTGAGTATATCGGAGCCAAGGCTTTCGTGACTACTGGAAATACTTTGAAGAATGTGTTCTTCATTGAGGGTAACCCCACTAAGGGAATGCTTAGCACTACTCGTTTCGATCTAGATGCAACAGGGGACAATTACAATGAGTTTGCACCCGACACTAAGATATATGTTAAGAAGTCGGCATACAATAAGTATAAGGCTGAATGGACCAAGACACGCTACAACTCCGTTACAAAGCATGAGGAACAGAGCCCTTATAATTTCACAAATCAGATAGACTATCGTATAAAAGACGTGAAGATTAATACGAAGTATGCGACATTCGCTCGCGAATTTGATGTAGACTTCAAAGAATGTGTTACAGAGAACGGTTCGCGCGTGGCTGCATTCGTGTCTGGCTCGAAAGTGGTGTTCGGCAAACCCGACTATGGGACGGCTACATATCGCATTCGTATGACGAGTATCGATTGCAACGGTGGTGTGAGCGATTCGTACGGCTACGTCCCAGCCAACACTGGCGTGCTGCTGAAAGTTATTGATAACAAAAGTACCACTAATGCCGATTTCTATTACACTATAGGCGAGAAAGACGATGTGCAGTACAGCATTGCCAATAATGTAATGAAAGGTGTTACGGTTAATGCCACCAAAGTGGTGCCCTTTGGTTCTGCACGTTACTATGTGATGCAAGGAGGGTCGTTCAGAAGGGTAACAGTACCCGTGAATAATTTCCCCGTACATAAGGCCTACCTTAAGGTGAATAAGCCTGCCGGTGCCAAGCTAATACTACAATTTGACGACGAAGAGATTGCTGCCGACGAGGGGGAAACGGTTACTGGTATAGGCGGAGTAACAAACGACGAGAACGGTAAGGAGGACGACGCATACTATAACCTTAACGGACAACGTGTAGACAATCCGCAGAAAGGCATTTACATCCATCGAGGCAAGAAGGTAATCATTAAATAAAGTACATTGTAATGAAAAAGAGAACATACAGAAAACCTCAGGCCGGGTTAGTGAACTTGGATATTGAGCAGCTGATGATAGTAGCCAGTCCTGGTGTTGGTGGCGGCTACGATCCTGGAAAACCCATAGAGGGCAAGGGGACAAACTGTTTCGAAGACGAGGAAGATACGAGCTTAGAACCAGAAAGCGATCAAGACATTGGCGATTATTGGTAGACGATTGTGTCTTGCATGACTATGCAAAAGGTCGTTCATGAGAAATGGTCATCGGCGTTTCGTTAGAATTGGGAAAGTTAATGGTTGGTCGAACAATCTCGGAAGGAGGTGGCAATCGAGTTCTTTGACTTCGTTGAATTTAGTCTTATCGAACGGGGCTGTTAAGCGAGCCTTGTCCACTAGTGGACATGCTTGAGATTTGCAAGACTTCATAGGTAGAGCTTTCCAAATTCATATCATGATGGACCATAGCCACAAGATAAGGGGTTATAATGGCGACAGCAATCTGGAAACGGACGGCATTCTATATCGTACCCCAAACGTCTTGACTTTGAAATGCTGTTTTGGGCATTTGATGAAGAATTCGACCACTTATCTTTCCTTGTAAAGATATGCAACTTCAAGAGCTGTAAGCTGCTTGGCTTTGGCGAGAAAAGTGAACTCATGTTCTTTTCCTCATCATAATGTCTTACAAACCTAAATGGTTGTGGGTGTTTCTCCTTAGGCGGGTGGCATGAAAGTTTCACCTTGGCATCGGTCAACACGTTCTTTGGTGTGGCTTTTCCATCTGACTATCTTGTATTTCAATTTGGTCTTGGCTCTGACTACAGAAAAGGACTCTTTTAGATGTTGTATCCCATAGAGTTCCTTGGAGAATTCATAATCCCTGTCGTGTGTTTAGTAAACGTTTGGGGTGTAATGAATTGAAACCATTGTCGTAGAATCCATGCTTTGATGCAGTGGTTGCCGCGTAGAAAAATCGCATTTGAACCTCAATGTGATACGATACATGGGCTTTGACACCACCTTTTGTCTTTCTGAATCTTGCATATGGAAACGTAGAGAAGTGCAGGTAATGGTCGTTGGGTGAAATACCTATTTCTTTACTGAAATATCCAGAAAGTTGGTCGAATGATTCTTGCAAGTCTCCTTCATCATGTAGAGGACGAAAATCTCGAAATCCTTGTGGTGGCGGCTCTGGTTTGCAGCTGCCAATGTGACTTTGGCAATCGGCTTACTTCCTATACCAAGAAACTGACACTTGAATTGGTGAGATTTCAAAACTGCGACGGCACCTATCTGACTTTCATGATATGAGAGAGGTCCAAATATCATTGCAAATGGTTGGTCCCAACATTAGAAATGTTTCGCGTACTTGTCTCCATCATATTCGCAAGCAAGATAATTGAAGTGGTTCCCGTCTAAATAACTTGCGAATTGAGAGTATACCTCTTGACTTTGATTCATTACACCCTGTTGAATTAGGTCGTAAAACTCAAATTCAAAGCTGTAGACTCTCAGAAGTGCCTCTAAAAGACTGTAATCCAACAATTCCGAAGATCGGCCGATTCGTCTTAAGGTGACAGTGGTGACGCATATAATTTGCTCGCCTTGTAAAATTATATTGTTTTGCGTTGGATGGCGCAGTGACTTGCCTCCCCCTGTAAGAAGGCGAAACCTGCAATCCGTGTCCATACACGCCAAATGGCCTGATGGATTTATAATATATATTGATACGTTTTACGTTGAAAATATCATGGGAAACAAATGTAAATGGGAGAATGATAATGATCTGGAACCTGTCTCTTCTCGAAGAGACAGAATAAGAGATTAAAGTGCTTGGTGTCCCCAAGGCTTTACCCATGGGGCATGGAGGGCATTCCCTCTACATACCTAGGACTCACGAAGATAATAGAAGATAATTAATGGTACATCTTAAATACACACGAACATGAACACATTTAGATTTACATTTTTAGTATTGCTGTTTGTAACTATGCCGATTAGAGGCTTTTCATACACCAACGATCAAGTCGTGGTATTCGGCGACTGCTATTACAAGGTGGTTTCCGAGGAGAAACTAACTTTATCCTTTCTTGGAACGAAACCCACTAAGACGGGCGCATTGACTTTGTCCGCAAAGATTACCGACAATGAGGGATACGTCCTTACCGTTGTCGGGGTAGAGTTTAATCCACTTTACAAAAGTGTTGGTATTACTTCTGTGCAATTGCCGGAAACCATTGAATTTATCAAGATGTACGCTTTCCGCTGGGCTAAGCTATCTACCATGAACATTCCTAAAAAGGTGAAAACGATTGAACCAGGTGCATGGATTGCCCTTTTCTCTACACCCAAGTTCACCGTAGACCCATCAAACTCCTACTTCGAGAACGATGAGGATGGCGCTCTTTATACCACGGGCAAGAGGTCGCTCCTTTCCGTTCCGTCTAATGTTCCACTCAAGGGAGGGACGTATACCGTGAACTCAGATGTGAAGTATATCAACGCAGCGGCCATCCAAAACATTGAGGGGCTCACAAAGATTGTTTTGCCCAAGAACTTAGAAGGTACGTATGAAGGCTACCCTACAATTGCACCAATTAGCACACTCGTCGAAATGGAGATTCCATCGGATGCACCACACTACAAGACTATCGATGGCGTACTTTTCAGAGATACGACACTCGTTGTGTACCCAATGGCAAAAGCGGATAAAAACTATACGGTGCCTAACGGAATTAAGGCTATTACAAGTTATGCGATATCAAGTAGTCGCTTTCTCGAATCCATCAGTCTTAATGAAGTGACAAGGCTGGTAGGATCGGCGATCTACAATGCCCCCAAGCTCACCACCATCACTTTGCCTAAAAAACTGAAACCATTCACCTACGAAACTGGCGATGGCATGATGGAAGGAGGTTTCGAGGCATGTCCGAATTTGACGGAATATAAGGTAGACCCAGGAAATGCCGACTTTGTTGCCGTAAACGGAGTGCTGTTCTCTAAGGATATGAAAACACTGTATTTCTACCCCGCCGCCAAAGCTGGTGCGAGCTATACTATACCCTCGACAGTGGAGCTAATCGCTAGACAGGCGTTTCAAGGTGTCAAAGGGATAACTACGATGCACATTCCTGCAAAAGTAAAGAACATAAACGCGATGGCATTTCGTGGCATGTCAAATCTCGAAAGGATAATCTTTGACGCGAACTCACAATTGGAGGATATCCAATATTACGCGTTTTGGTCGTGTAACAAACTGAAGGAAGTGACACTGCCAAAGTCGTTGCTCTACCTAAATGAGATTTTCTATGTTTGCACGGGTCTTGAAACCATCAACATTCCCGCAGGTTCGAAGTTGAGAGGCATTAAAATAAAGGCGTTCGCCACGAACACCAAACTTAAAGCGTTTAACTTTTTAGGTGACTGTGATTTGGAGAAGATTGAGAGGAACGTGTTTGCAGGTTTGAGCAATCTTCAGTCGTTTAAAATACCCAAGTCGGTGAAGACCATCGAGTCTAATGCCTTTATCGGTTGCACGAACATGAAGACGGTTACGTTTGATCCTAACGCAGATATGGTGGAGATAGGCGCAGGGGCCTTTGCCGATTGCGGCATCACCAGTATCAACGTTCCCAAGAAGGTGAAGAAGATAGAAAGGGAAGCTTTCTTGAGATGTCAGGCTCTCACGACGATAGACATAACGAAGGCAACAACCTATATCAGTCCTGAGGCGTTTAAATACTGCTCTAACCTTACAGCAATAAACGTCGACAAGGATAATAGCGTATATTCTAGCGTTGACGGATACTTACTATCGAAAAGCAAGAATACGCTGATGATATTCCCTCCCGGCAAGGCCAACAGTAAGTTTACACCTCTGCCACCATCCATCACCGCCATTGGTGAATATGCATTTTACGATTGCAAGAAACTGGAAAATGTCACCGTACCCAACAAGGTTATGTCTATCGGAAAGCGCGCATTTGGTCTTTGCGACAACCTTAACACCATAACATTCCTTTGCGATCAGATCATCAGCCCTATGAACATCAATCAAGAGCAGAATGAAGAATCTTTTGATGTAGACAAACCAGGACAAAAGAAGATGGGGAAGATCAAGATTAACGTGCGTAAAGACAAGTTGAGCGCATATCAAAGCGATCCCTTCTATCAAAAGTTCGCCTCGATAAACAGTTCGTTCCAAGCTGGGACGGAGGAGTATATAGCCGTATCTGAGAATGCCGTAGACTTGCTCAGCACAACCCGCAACGATCATACCTTTATCTTACCCACTGAAATCAGCAATGGGAGTAAGAAGTACGAAGTGAGCCTCATTGGCGACTACGCCTTCGAGAATGCTCCCAACAGCATAAAGGAAGTTGTGGTTAAGCAGAACGTAAAGTATATTGGGGCTAAGGCTTTCGTAAAGAACAACAGTAAAATACAGAGCGTGTTCTTCATTGAAAGCGAACCAACCAAGGAGATGCTCGGCACTACGCGTTTCGAACTTGATGCCACTGGGAAAAACTATAACGAGTTCGACCCCGACACGAAGATATATGTTAAGAAGTCGGCATACGACAAGTATAAAGCAGAATGGACCAAGACAGTCTATAACGACACCAAGAAGAGAGAGGGGTTAAGTCCCTTTAATTTCACATCACAGATAGACTATAAGATAAAGGACACACAGATTGAAACTAAATACGTGACTTTCGCCCGTGAGTTCGATGTTGACTTTGGCGACTGTGCCTCTAATGGAGGGGTGAATGTAGCTGCATTCGTCTATGGTAGGCTATTGAATGGATCAGGGGATTATGGTGGAAACACACCGCAACACATAAGAATGAAAAGCATCGACCAGCATGGAGGCGTTAGTGATTCCTACACATACGTGCCAGCAAACACAGGCGTACTGTTGAAGATTCTTGGCTCGAAAAATAGCACCGGCGGTCTGTTGTATTACACCATCGGTGAGAAAGACAACGTTACTTATCACATCACGGACAATGTCATGAATGGCATAGAGGTGAATTCAAAAAAAGTAGACGCCAGTACAACTTCTCCCATTTATGTATTGCAAAAGGGTGTATTTAAAAAGGCAACAGCACCTATTCTCAACTTCCCCGTACATAAGGCATATCTGACTCTACCTTCTGGGGCTGCACCATCCAAGGAGTTGAAACCATGCTTTGACGATGACGAGACCACCAACATCGAAAACGTCACCACGAGTGAGGAAATGAAAGCCAACAACGTTTATTATAACCTGAACGGGCAGCGCGTGAGCAATCCGCAAAAGGGCGTATATGTACATAATGGCAGGAAAGTGCTTGTCAAGTAAAGACAAGGCTATGGAGAAGAAAACATACAAAAGGTCCAGAGACGAGAACATGTTTTTGCCCATAGAACAGCTGATGATTATTGCCGGCCCCTGAGTTGGCGGAGAGTATGATCCTGGCAAGCCCATAGATGGAAAAGGTTCTGATTTCTTCGATGAAAACGAAGACGAACTAATTAAGCAACAGGGCTACGAACCCACTTGGGGGTATTAGGCTACGAAGGCTCTTTTTCGTGCCAAACCTTCATAAAAAGATAGATTGTTCATGAGTAAACGAAATTTTATGGGCGATCGAATCACTTCGTTTGAAATAGGAAGGGCGATAAGTTTCATGGTTAAATGAATATTTATGGTTGATCGAATAGGGGAGAGTAACACTCCCCTATTCTCCTTTTGTGGCAGCGGTACACCGCTAAAATGTTCGATTTTGAGGGACTAAACCATACGAGTTATGAAATAAGGCTACCATGTGTTGAACATGTCTAAGGTGTAAGAGAAGAACGTTATTCGTTAGCTACCGCGTAGCATGGACGCAACGTTCCTCATCAGGAGTAACAGCCAGCGTGAATTGTTTATGTCAAATTGGCCATTAGAAAAAACACTTTCATCTTGTCGGAGAAATTGCTATATGGGTGCAAATGATTAATCCCAAACCAGTCATTTGTCCCAAATCAGTCGTTCGAGCCAGCGCAGATTTTGTTTGCTTGCCGGCATCTTGTCGGCTTATTCTTTTGAAGGCGTAACGGGCTACTTTTAAGAGGATAAGACAGACAATATGCCCACAAGCAAACGAAAGATGAACAGGCAGCGATGGGAATAACTTAAAATGTTTGATAAACGGTTTAATGAACTGGTTGGGGTTGAAAGTAAAGTGTAATGAGACGCCTCCCGTAATCGACAAAGACGTTAATGGAGAACGAACCATTTGCAAGCATACTGTGTTTTTCCAGCAAAAAAGAAAGATGTGTTCCTTAATGTCCAATTTGGGTTCATGCTCTCTGGTAAAAAACGACTTTCGTTACATTTGCTATTGGAGGAGATGGAAACAGCCTAAAAGAATTGATAAGCAGACTAACGACCGATTGAAATTTAAATTTAACAATTGAAGTCATCTAGACTTTTTAAATCTCGACAAATTGAGAGGAGTTTATTATCTTTAAAGTCGTCTTGACTTTTAATGTTTCTATAAATTGAGAGAAGTGCTTGACAAACCAACTCACTGGCTTATAAACTCACAAAAGTCCAACAACTCCCGAAGACATCAACTCACAAATTC
>NZ_KV815031.1:25952-26245 GCF_001814145.1 Prevotella sp. HMSC073D09
AATTCACAAACGCCCCAACTCCAAAGCCCATTAACCCAAAACATCATCAACTGAAAAGCTCATCAACTCAAGAACTAATCAACCCAAAAGCTCCCCAACTGAAAAGCTCATCAACTCAAAAGCTTAAATCGTTATCTTTTATTTTACAGCATTGCTCTAGTTTTCGCTCCGTTCTAGCGAAAATATAGGCCATAAAGTGGGTAAATTGCCACTGTTTTTGATCTTTTACGGTTCCCAATATGTTCGATTTTAAGAAAAGGACCTGCATTTTGTACCATTTAGCCTTTCTAGAT
>NZ_KV815031.1:26345-26653 GCF_001814145.1 Prevotella sp. HMSC073D09
AAACCTCACTTTTTAACCACCATTTTGCCCTTTTAACCATGTGTTTCATGGTTCTTAAAGGTTTTGTTTATACCATTTCGGCGCATATTTATTCTTTTCGTCTTGCGTTTAGCCGCATTTTGCACTGCATTTTGCACCATTTTACCTTGCATTTAGCATCAAAACGCATTGTATTTCGCACCAAAACGCACTGCGTTTAGCGGCAAATTGCACTGCGTTTTGCTGCAAATTGCAGTACATTTAGCCGCAAACAGCCTCAAATGTGGTACAAATGGCGGTTTCTTGAAATAAATATTCATTTTATCGTA
>NZ_KV815032.1:0-19450 GCF_001814145.1 Prevotella sp. HMSC073D09
AGACTGTGTTTTAAAGGGTGGGAAACTTTAGTAAGAATATGGCTCCAATAGAGTTCAGTTTCCAGTTACATGCTGATTTGTGTGGGTAATGAAAGCTTTCGTCTCCATTGGTATAACCTACCAATACCCATGAGGTTGCTCACATTCACGTGCCCTTTGACTCTTCTTTTCGCTAATTGACTTGCAACTTGACTTTCGACGCTCCCATTAGTAGCCTATCCGTGACTATAATGGTAATACTTTTTGATACATGACTAGCCGTTAGCCATACAAATCAACATTGATTCTTCTTTTCCTTTCACTGTAATTCATTTCAAGATATATTTGGGTCTTTAAAAAAAAATATATAGTTTTGCATATTGTAAGCAGTATGAACGATAAAAACCTGCGGACAAATGATAGTCCCAAGGCGGGGGTGTTGTGGTGCTAGATGAGTTAGGGAACTTGTGGACCAATCCTTTTATAAGGATAGGTAGGAGATATTATGTTCTTCCTGCTGTCTGTATGTGTGTAGCGTCGGGACATCGTGGAATAGCCTTAGTTTTATTTGGATTGTAAAGACTATTTGATTTAAGAGTTAATAGTTTCTTACCTGCTGTAGTTGGTTGTAATGATTCTCATTTTCGTTTAAGCCAGTCCAATGCTGATGGTTTTGATTAGGTGTTACCATAGTACATGGTGAAGTCACCTTGTATTCAAACTTTCTTGTTTATACCTAAGACAAAGATGGTAGAGGCAAAACAGCTCTTCGCTTTAAAGGAGTAGATTGCTATTGCCCTTCAGCAGCGAACGCAAGCCGCAGTTCTCCTTGGACATGAGTTTCAACAAGAAGGTCTATACAGATTCCGCGTAGAGACAACGTTCTGAAAACCATGCAAGTATTCACGTTATTAATGTTTAACAAGTTTACCCCCCTGTAACTCCTTGCCAATTACTTGTTCTAAACAGAGCGAGGCATAATTAATGCACAAATAACCATTGTTGGGAGGATGCTATATAAGAGAGTGATTTTTATATTTTATTGAGAATGATATTTTGTAAGATTAGTAATGAGTGGTGTGTTATACTACTTAGTCAAGAACAGTTGAATAATTGTTTCTAGATATGCAGGGTTATGAGAGTGGCAATAAGAGAATTGCCAAGAATACGTTATTTTTGTATGTTCGGATGCTATTGTCTTTGATAGTTTCCTTATATACGTCTCGAGTGGTGCTACAAACGTTGGGATTTTCTGATTATGGTATTTATTCCCTTGTAGGCGGGGTGGTTGTAATCTTTTCCTTTCTAAATTCTAGCTTGAGCGGAGCAACTTCTCGTTTCTTAACATATGAATTGGGACGTGGTGAAATGCAGCGATTAAAAGAAACATTTTCGTCAGCTATTCAGGTCCATTTATTTATTGCGCTTATTGTATTTATTCTGGCAGAAACTCTAGGTTTGTGGTTTTTTGCGACAAAATTAGTCATTCCTGAAGAAAGAATGTTTGCAGCCCATGTCGTGTATCAGTGTTCAATAATATCTACCATAATACAGATTGTTCAGGTGCCATATGATGCCTCTATCATTGCACACGAACGAATGAACGTTTATGCCTATATTGAACTCTTATCAGTGTTCCTGCGTTTGGCAATTGTTTATCTCCTCTTAGTAGGAAAGTTTGACAAACTCGAACTATATGCCCTTTTGGTGTTAAGTGTGCAGTTGATAATTGCCTTAATGTATAGAATGTATAGTGTAAGGAAATTTGAGGAATGCCGTTTCTCATCTGTTAGACATCCAAAAACTTTCAAGTCCATTTTAAACTTCTCATCATGGAATCTCTATGTCCAAATGAGTTCTTCACTAAGGCAGCTAGGATTAAATTCTCTTGTTAATATATTCTTTGGTGTAATATATAATGCATCTAGTGGAATAGCAACGACTGTTGATGGTGCCATTGCCGGCTTTTGTACTAATGTAATTATAGCATTTCGACCTCAGATAACGAAGAGCTATGCCCAGGGAGGACTTGATGAGATGATGCGACTAATGGTAAATGCCTCTAAGTTCAGTCAGCTTTTGTATTTAGTAATCGCACTACCACTACTATTTGAATTACCTTACGTGTTTGAGATCTGGTTGGGAGATGTTCCCCCTTTGTCAGTAGAAATATGTAGGCTATTAATTATTACAAATATCTTCTTCCAGCTTACACAAATTATACATATTGCTATACATGCAACAGGCAATATCAAATTACTCAGTTTATCTAATGGCACATTGTTGCTATTTGTGCTTCTCCCTGTTTTTATTCTATTTCGATCAGGGTATGGGATAGAATCCGCATACATTTGCATGATTGTTCTTCGTATACTAGTGCTTGGAGTTTCTTGTGTTCTTTTAAAGCGGGACATTCCAGAGTTTCCTGTCAAGAGGTATTTATCTGTTGTGTTTCTTAAGATAATTTTTATAACTGTTTTTGCGTGTTTCTGTTTCTATGGAATTCAGTATGTCATGGAGCCTAGTTTCTTGCGTTTGAGCATAATATCAACTTTGTCCCTAGTTTTATTTAGTTGTTATACATATTATGTTGTGGTAGATTCTACTACCCGAGAAAAAGTAAAATCAAGGTTGCTAGAGCTTTTTTCAGGAAAGAATGAATAATAATCAAAGTAGTAATGAAATTTTCAATCATTATACCCCATTTTAATGTACCAGACCTGCTAGAAAGAGCGATTTGCTCAATACCCAATAGGCAGGATACAGAGATAATTGTTGTAGATGACTCAAGTAGCGAAGAAAGTAAGCTAAAGCTTCGAACTATTTGTAAGGGAAGTTCTAAACTCGTAAAGTTGTTAGAACAGCCTAAGAATATGGGTGGGGGTGCTGCTCGTAATGCAGGGATGGAAGTCGCCATTGGAGATTTTTTTGTGTTTCTTGATGCTGATGATTTCTTTAATGAATGTATCAATGACATGATGAATGAATATGCTAATGACGAGCAACACGATGTGATTTTCTTTAAGGCAAGCTCGGTGGATAACGTGACTCTTGAACCTACGGAGCGTTTAAATTATTTGAATGTTCAAATTGATCACTGGCTAGCTAATCCACAAAAAGGGGAGATAGAGTTGCGCTATTCTTTTGGGGTGCCTGTTTGCAAATTCATAAGGCGAAGTGTTATTGTAGAAAATAACCTCAGATTTGACGAAACCCGTATCCACAATGATACAACGTTTGCATATAGATTAGGCTATGTTGCTAACCAAATTTGTGCAGATGGAAGGTTAGGCTATTGTGCTACAATACGGGAGGGTTCTGTGAGTAGACAAGAAAGTGATGAATTACGATTGGTGACTATTAACATCTTGGGAAGGGCGGTATTGTTTTTCCGTGAGAAATTACATGTTAATCACATGGAAGACCAGTTATCTTTCAATTTATATATTCTGCTTAGGAAAAGGAGTTATAGCTATTTTATAAGAGGAATAGACGAGTTGGTTAAGTTGGGTTTTGCGAAGGATGATATCTATTCCTTTTTCTCGAAGCAAATGGCACTTGACTCATTAAAATCAACCATTTGGATTATCTTATTCTCACCAATATTTAGAATCAAGATACTTAGTTTAATCGGTATTTTCCGATACACCATTTTTTCGTATTTAAAAAACAACAAAGTATAGTAAAAATTATGATGACAACAAACGACATTAAGATTGCCGTTATCGGCTTGGGCTATGTGGGCTTACCTCTTGCCCGCCTTTTTTCTACAAAGTATAAGACGACAGGTTTCGACATGAACCAAAAGCGTGTGGATGCGTTGATGGCAGGCCACGACGCAACGTTGGAGGTGTCGGACGAATTGCTGCAAGAGGCCTTGCGTAACGGTTTTGTGTGTACCACAGATTTAGAGGAACTACGCGGCTGCAATTTCTATGTAGTGGCTGTACCTACACCCGTAGACGTGAACAATCGCCCCGATCTGACACCGCTTATCGGAGCAAGCACCACGGTGGGCAAGGTTATATCCCGCGGTGACATCGTTGTTTACGAATCTACGGTTTACCCTGGCGTTACCGAAGAAGAATGTTTACCCGTAGTGGAAAAGGTTTCGGGCTTGAAGTTCAACACCGATTTCTATGCAGGTTACTCGCCCGAACGTATCAATCCGGGTGACAAAGAGCACACGGTTGAGAAAATTAAGAAGGTTACTTCTGGCTCTACACCTGAAATTGCTGACGTCGTTGATGCTGTTTACAATTCGGTGTTGATTAATGGTACGCATAAGGCTCCGTCGATACGCGTGGCTGAGGCTTCGAAGATAATCGAGAACTCGCAACGAGACGTGAACATCGCCTTTATGAACGAGCTGGCTAAGATTTTCAATGCGATGGGTATCGATACGCACGACGCCATAGAAGCAGCTTCTTCAAAATGGAACTTTATCAAGCTTAACCCAGGACTGGTGGGTGGACACTGCATTAGCGTAGACCCCTATTACCTCATTCAGAAAGCGCAGGTGTATGGTGTTTTGCCACGTATCATGTCTGAGGCTCGCCGCCTAAATGATGGTATGGGCGCATACGTGGGGAACCAAATCATTAAGCTTATGAATAAGAAAGGCGTTTTGGTGAAGGATGCAAAGATATTGATACTCGGTGTCACATTTAAAGAGAATTGCCCAGACGTGCGGAACACTAAGGTGGTGGATATATATACCACGCTTCAAGAGTATACGAATAATATCACCGTGTGCGATCCATGGGCTGATTGTGCTAAGGTGGAGAAAGAATATGGAATTAGCATTGTTCCTGATATAGCAGACGAAGAGAGGTTTGATGCCATTATACTCGCTGTATCTCACAAGGAGTTTGCTGGAACTGATTGGCGGAAACATTTGACGGCTCATGGTGTGGTTTACGACGTGAAGGGAGCTTTGGAAAGAGAACAGGTGGATGGAAGGTTATGATTCTCGCTAGTTTAAAGGCGCGTATTGTTGCACATAAACGAGGGCTTTCAAATAGGATCATGCGATTGCCTCGTGAGATGTACCACATCCGCAAATCTCGTATGAATAAGAATAATAGTCCAACGATTATCTGCAATAATTGTGTTGGGGGTGTTATTCTTCACGATTTGGGTTTGAGATTCAACACTCCTACAATAAATACTCTTTTTCTCAGTTTTGATGATTTCCTTTATTTTGTTGAACATCTAAAAGAGTTCTCCGAGTTAGACGTATATGAGTTAAAACAAACAGAATATCCTTTTCCTGTAGGAATACAAGAACATGAAGGACGAGTAGTCAGAGTTGGTTTTGTTCATTACGCCTCTTTTGATGAAGGGAAGGCTGCATGGATAAAAAGAATGAAGAGGGTAAATTTGGATAATACGTTTGTTGTATACGAGAGCCAAATGATAAGCGATGAAGAGTTGGACGCTTTTTCGTCTATAAAGTATCCTAAAATGGTACTTTCTTTGACTGATAAAAG
Source organism: Prevotella sp. HMSC073D09 (assembly GCF_001814145.1). Classification (NCBI taxonomy): domain Bacteria; kingdom Pseudomonadati; phylum Bacteroidota; class Bacteroidia; order Bacteroidales; family Prevotellaceae; genus Prevotella; species Prevotella sp. HMSC073D09. Next base: position 5,472 of record NZ_KV815032.1, read on the forward strand.
CAGGGAAAGAAAGTATTCATATTATAAGGGACATCAATTGTATAAGAATTGGTTTCCTGGTAAAATACTTGTGTATAAAGGATTCTTCCGTACCAAACGCTATTTAGATGATTTTGACTATATTAGCTTTCTGAACAATGGAATATAAGTATACGATTAGTATTGTCATACCTATGTACAATGCGGGAGCATATATTCGTAAATGCTTGGATTCAATTCTGGAAGCCAATCTGCCGAAAGGTCGTTTTGAAATAATTATTGTTAATGATGGTTCAACCGACTCTAGCCCGGATATAGCTCAATTATATGCACAACAGCATGAAAACCTAACTTATCTTACGCAAGAAAATCAAGGCCAAAGTGTAGCAAGAAACTTGGGAATAAAGAGCTGTAAAGGCGATTATGTATGGTGTATTGACGCAGACGACAAATTGGACAGCAACGAATTACCCAAAGTGTTTAGCACATTGGAAGAGCATGAAGACTTGGATATTCTTGCTGTACAGTTGCAGCGAATATCCGAGCAAGATGAGCCAATCTGTATTGAGTGTGAACAACCAAGTTTGCCACATGGCGAGATGCTTACGGGAGTACAGGCTGTTATAGGGGGATACAATCCTTCTTCTATCTGTGCGCTGATTGCGAAAAAGGCCTTATTTGTTGATAATGATGTTTTTTTTGTTCCCGGCATTACACACCAAGATGTGGAGCTGACATATCGTTTGATGCCACGAGCTGGCAAAGTTTTGTTTTCTGAACTAGTACCTTATCTTTACATCAACCATCCAAGTTCTACCAGTAAATCGCTTGTAGCAGAGAAGAAGATAAAGTATGTGAAAGATGATATCTTTATCATACAATCTTTTCGCACCTTGGCAAAAAGCTTTGAAACCTCTGATACACAATTGGCTCACACTATTTATAATAGGAGTCAAAACGTGTTATTCAGTTTAGTCTATTCTTTGCATAAGAATAAAGGTGTATGGGGTAGCCTTGGTGTGAATAAAGCAGTGGTGGATGAATTGAAGAAACAGGGGCTTTATCCGATGAGAGGTCCATGGGATTCTTGGAAGAAGAGCATGATAGTTACTTTTTTTCTTAATGTAGAACGCGTTATCCGATAGCATTATGCGAATTGTATTAATTACCCAGATAACTCCTGCATCCGAGAACGTACGTGGTACTTCTGCCTTGCCCTACCACCTGATGGTGCATAGGCCGGCAGACGTGGAGATTATCATATATAGCTTTAACGGCAATCAGCTATCTGACACAAAAATAAAAGAAGTGGAAGAGGAACTGAATGTGACGATTAAGCTGTTGCCCCGCCCAAGATGGCAGTCGTGGGTGCTTCGTCTGCATCTGCTGTTTATACGTGTATTGTTAAAATACCCTTTGTTTAATTATATCCGACTCTCATCAAAAGTTGTAGAAGAGATAAAGGGCTTACAGCCTGATGGCATCTGGGTTTACGGACAAGACATTTCGCGAGTGACAAAACAATTTGCGGGGGTTAAGCGTGTACATACTCTTCCCGATTGCGAGTCGCTGTATTATTACCGTATGTTGGGTAGGCGTTTTGTGTTTAAAAACTGGATGATGTTTAGACGCAATGTAATGATGTATCCTAAGTATTTGCGTATGGAAGGAGCATACGAGAATTCGCCAATGGTGAAATACCACTTGGTGGGCGAGGCTGATGCGGAATCTTTGCGTAACGTGAATCCCGGCATCCAGGCCCATTTCTTACGACATCCCCATTACAATGTGGCCGAACCTCAAAAACAAATAGTTTTCTCGAAACCTAAGATACGACTTCTTGTTGCTGGGCAGAACAACCTATACATGAAAGAAGCTGCCGAAGAGGCATTTGATATGATGCTACAAGAGGCGGATAAACTGAAAGAACATTATGAGATAACATTTTTAGGGAGAGGATGGGAAAGTATATTTACGCAGTTAAAAGATATGGGTTATGTTGTGGTTCAAATAACCTTTGCTCCCGATTATATTGAAGAAATACGTAAGCACGACGTTCAGCTTACCCCGATAGCAATAGGTACCGGCACAAAAGGTAAAGTTCTTGATGCGCTTGCTAACGGGTTGCTGGTTGTGGGTACGACATACGCATTGGAGAATATCGCAGTAGAGAACAATGTGTCGTGTGTGGAGTACCATTCTACCAAAGAGCTGTTGTCTATTCTAGTTGATATTCCCCATAATGTGCAGAAATATGAACAGATGGCAGAAAAAGGACGTGAGGCAATTTTTGTTGAGCATGGCAGGAAGCGCATCTCTGGGCAATTGATGGATTTGTTTAAATAATAGGCTGATGTATATATATATTCTCATTTTGGCTCTCGCCATGTCCGGTGTCTTATTCCTGCCACAAAAATCCGCCAAGTCTACAATATACCTAGCTTGCTGGATGATAGGTCTTGCCTTGTTTGTGGGTTTCTCAGACATGCTGGGTGGTTACGACCGGTATATATATGGTGAACTCTTTGATGAGGTGGCAGATATTAGGCAAGAAGGGCGGGATGTATTTACTGCATACATCTTCCAACAATATCCCACAGAGTTGGGTTATGTGTACCTTAATATGTTACTTTCTTATTTTACATCTAATCGGTATGTCTTTATCCTTGTGGTGACATTAATAATATATGCCTTATATTATATAAATATCAAGCGTTATGCTTCGGATTATCGTATAGCATTATTATTGTTCTTTGGTTTGTTGTTCTTTTTTACGTTCACTTATTTACGACAGATGATAGGTGTCGGCATTGCTGGCCTCTCCTTGAAGTATGTTTATGAACGCAAATTATGGAAGTTTGTTGTGTTAGTATTATTGGCGACATCTTTCCATAACTCAGCAGTTATACTTCTCCCTGTGTATTTCATTCCAGTGCGTAAATACAGTATAAGTTCAGTTCTGGTAATAATGTTTGTTTGTCTATTGGTAGGCGTGTCTGGTGCGTCTTCTACTCTATTTGAGGCTTACTCTTCAACTTCTGGTCTTGAGGAACGGGCAGCGGGCTATGTTGAAGATACTAGTGGCTTTCGTGTAGCCTACCTTTTAGAGGCTGTTTTCTTTTTATGGCTAATCCTTGGAAATTACGAGAAGTTGGGACAAGATAAGAAACAAATTATATTGTTAAATAATGCCTTAATATTTTGTGGTATTCTTTTACTATTTATTCGTTCAGAGAATGGAGGACGCTTGGGGTGGTTCTTTATAATTACGCTAATAAGCACGTTGACAACTATCTTTTCACAATCATTTAGTAAAGAGATCCTTAATAGGATAATAGTGTATTTCGTTGTGTTGTTTCTCTATTTCCGTATTGTAATAGCCTGGGGCGTATTGCTTTCTCCATATAAAACATTTTTCACAGATGGTGTGCGAGAAGGAGATTTTATATACGAGAGATACGAGTACGATACGAATTACGCCAAAGATAAGTTTTACAAGTAATGTTAATAACAGTATTTACGCCAACATATAATAGAGGAAGATTGCTACCCAGATTATATGATAGTCTTTGTAAGCAAAATAATAAAGATTTTGAATGGGTTATTGTGGATGATGGATCGACAGATGACACAGAAATAATAGTTAAGTTATTTATAGATCAGTCTAAAGAAGCAAACTTTCCAATACGATATTTTAAGAAAGAGAATGGTGGTAAACATACGGCTATAAATTTAGGAGTAAAGCTAGCTGTAGGTGAACTTTTTTTTATTGTTGATAGTGATGATTATCTACCAAATGATTCGTTGAGAAATGTTGTTGCAGTATACGAGGGTGTCAGGGATAATAACGAGTTTGCAGGTATTTGTGGATTAGATGCTGACCCTACAGGAAAGGTTATAGGGAAAGGACTAAGTAGAGCAATTTTAGATTGTACCCTAATTCAGGCTGAATATGTATATCACCTGATTGGTGATAAGAAAGAGGTATATAAAACATCTGTTTTACGCGCATTCCCATTCCCCGAGATTAAGGGAGAGAGGTTTTGTCCGGAAAATCTTGTTTGGTATAGAATTGCACGGCAGTATAAGCTTAGATATTTTAATACTGTCATATATATAGCTGATTATCAACCTGGAGGTATAACTGATAAAATGGTTGAGGTACGACGTAAAAGCCCGAGGTTAACTTGTTTATACTATAGGGAGTTGTTAACTTTACAAATTCCTCTGAAATATAGAGTAAGAGGCTTGATCAATTTCATAAGATATAAGATTAATTTGATATGATATGTCGCTAAAACAGATTGTAAAGGGAAGGACATCTGAGCGCTGGAACATTGGATTTATAGAGAATGACTTAAACAGCATTTTGTGTGGTGACGAAATTAAGGTCAGTTGGTTAATACACGATTATAAGGATAGTTGGTTTGCCGACCCATTTATCCTAGACATAAACGAAAGTGAAATAATCGTATTGGTAGAGGAATTCCCAAGACAAATAAATCGGGGAAGGATAACCAAACTGACAATAGATAAACAAACATACGAACTAAAAAGGCTAGATGTTGTTGTTGAGCTACCCACACATTTGAGTTTTCCCGTTATCATTCGCTCCTCTTCAAAGGATATGGTGTATCTAATGCCAGAGAATGGGGAATCAGGAAGGTTAACCCTATATAAGTATTGGATAAGTGAGAATAGACTTGAAGAAGTGGGTTGTATTCTTGACGAGGATGTGGCAGACGCTGTACCTCTCAAGATAGGATCTTACGAATTCTTGTTTTGTACCAAAGCTCCAAAGGCTAATGGAAACACGCTATATGTCTATACTTGGGATGAAAAAGTTAGGAAGTATAAGTATTGTCAAGAGTATTCTTTTAAAGAAAACGTTGCTAGGATGTCTGGTAGTTTCTTTAAGTATAATGGTAATTGGTATCGTCCAACTCAAGAGTGCAATATCCAATACGGCCATGCTGTTACCATTCAGAAGTTGGTAAGTGATGACAAACAGATGCCATTAGAGATGGCAATTTTAGAAGGACGACTGAAGTTTGAAGAAGTTAGACGATTATATTCGGTAAATCCCCAACTAAATGTGGGTATGCATACTTTTAATATCTACCAAGATTGCATTGTTACAGATTCTCTTGGCTTTGACAATATGTGGATTAGAAAGATATTGCGTGCATTACAAATAATTTAAACATGCGCATTCTTCAAGTAATTACTTCCCTGCAAACTGGTGGGGCAGAAAAAATTGTGGTTGACCTGTCTTTGAAGCTTAAAAGTCGAGGACATGAAGTTGATGTCGTGGCTTTCGCTGGCGGTCCTTCTATCTTTAAGCAGGCTTTAATTGATGGAGGCTGTGGTGTGATAGAGTTTTCTCAAACCGATAGCGTGTATAACTTTAAGCATGTTAAACGGCTTAAACAACTGATGGCACACTACGATATCGTACATACGCACAACACTTCACCGCAGTTGTTCGCTGCTACGGCCAAAGGAAAATCAAAGGCTAAGTTGGTTACTACCGAGCACTCTACCAATAATCGTAGGCGCTCGATGTGGGGCTACGGCTGCATCGACCGATGGATGTATAGCCGTTACGATAAAATTGTCTGTATCTCTGACATTGCCAAAGAGAAGTTGCTTGAGCATATTGGTAGCAAATATCAGCAAGAAGTGCTCACCATTAATAACGGTGTGGACGTTCAGCGATTTTATGTAGCAGACGAAGCTCCTGATTTAAGACTCCCAGATTGTTTTGTTACGGTGATGGTGGCAGGGTTTCGGGAGGCCAAAGACCAAGATACACTAATTCGGGCGATTGCTTCACTGCCTAACCAATATCAGCTGTGGTTGGTAGGTGATGGGGTAAGACGTGGTGCTTTAGAAGCTGTCATCGCATCAGAAGGAGTTGCCCATCGCGTTAAACTTTTGGGTATTCGTTCAGATGTACCCCAAGTGTTGAAAGCTGCTGATGTGGTAGTGATGTCTTCCCATTGGGAGGGTCTCTCCCTCTCTAACATTGAGGGCATGTCGTCGGGTCGTCCTTTTGTGGCAAGTGATGTAGATGGGCTTCGCGAGGTAACCAAAGGCTATGGCGTTTTGTTCCCGCACGAAGATGCAGAGGCGTTAGCAAACATCATCCGCAAGCTGCACGATGATAAGGCCTATTATGACGAAGTGGCCGAGAAGTGCCATCAGCGCGCTATGATGTTCGATATTGATAAGATGGTAGACGGATACGAAGCTGTTTACCAAGAGCTGATGCGTAGGTAAAAGCAATTTCCTTTTATGCGCCCTCAATATCGATTAATAACGAAGCTGCACATTGTCTTTGCTCACGCAATTTCTTCAACAACAAATTACTAAACAATGAAACATAACGATAAGCATATACTACATGTTGTGAACATCTATTTCGTTATCCCTTATTTCTTGGGAGGGCAGTTTGAATACTTCCGAGAATTGGGCTACGAATTGAATGTTGTATGCTCTGAAAGCCCTTATTTGGCTCCTTATGCACAACAACACCATTTTGGCTATCGCGAAATACCTATCCTACGAAGCATCAATCCCATCCAAGACTTTAAGTCGATTAGGCAGATTTGTCGTTATATCAAAGAGACACAAACGGGTATTGTGGTGGGACATACCCCGAAAGGCGGGCTCCTGTCGATGGTGGCTGCCTGGTTGATGCGTGTTCCTAAGCGTGTGTATTTCAGGCATGGACTGGTTTACCAAACTTCTAGTGGCCTGAAACGGTTTATTCTGATGAGCGTAGACCGTCTTGCCTCTCTGCTTGCAACTAAGATTGTCTGTGTAAGTCCCTCCGTATTGGAACAAAGCATCAAAGACAAACTCGCTCCTGCACGTAAGCAAATTGTGTTGGGTAAGGGTACTTGTTCGGGAGTGGATACACAAGGCAAGTTCAATCCGCAGAACATCAACCCCACAAAGATGGCCGAGTTTAGAAGTAAATGGGGAATTAATGAAACCGACTGGGTTGTGGGCTATACCGGACGATTGGTAAGAGACAAAGGAATTATAGAATTGGTGGATGCCTTCCAGTTGATAAAGGCTAATAACCCTCGACTTAAGCTGCTCTTGGTGGGCATGTTCGAAGAACGAGATGCATTACCGCCAGCTATTCAAGACAGAATAAAGAACGACCCGCAGATTGTTTTCACCGATTTTCAGAACGAAGACATGGAATATTTCTATGCCATGATGAATGTCTATGTTTTGATGAGTTATCGTGAAGGCTTCCCCACGGGTACGCTCGAAGCGCAGTCGATGGGTGTGCCTGTGGTAACAACGCGCGTAACGGGATGTTGCGACTCGATTGTGGATGGCCTAACGGGCGTGTTTGTCGACCGAACACCTCAACAGCTTGCTCAAGTTATTGAGGAGATGTATAAGGGCGAACGCTCGTTCTCTAAAGAGCAAGTACGCTCATGGGTTACGTTTAACTTTGATAACCTTAGGGTATGGGAAGAAATTAAGCGCTTATATGCTCCGTCTTCCAAAGCCTAACACAAATCTATAAAGTCTCAAGCAACGCCTCTTTTATTGGCTACTATTTGTTAAGGCATTGCCCACAAAGCATGTTCTTACTTTTATCAAGCATAAGAGAAATATTAGGGTATAAAAATATAGGTGCAAAATCACTTACGCTAAGGCTTAGCACCGCATTATGAATTTAACATTTTAACATGAACATACTTATAACAGGCTTGCATGGCTTTGTGGGTCAAAATCTTGTGGCCCAGTTGTCTGGAAAACATCGCATTTTCGGGTTGGCGCGTACAGCAGGCAAGATGGCTGGCGTTGATAAAATATACACGTGGAGCGACCTCGATAATGCTACTTTGCCCGAAGTTGATGCCATAATACACCTTGCCGGCAAGGCTCATGATACCAAAAACCAAGCTAAGGCTGAGGTATATTTCAAGGTAAACACAGACCTCACGGTTAATCTCTACAACTATTTCGTGCAATCGTCTGCCTCTAAATTCCTTTTCTTTAGCACAGTGAAAGCCATTGCCGACGAGCTGGGTACAAGTGTACTTACCGAAGATATTGAGCCTAAACCCAAAGGGCCTTATGGCGAAAGTAAACTGGAAGCTGAACGTTATATCCAAACTCATCCTGCACCTAACAAGCAGGTGTATATCCTACGGCCGTGTATGATGCATGGCGAAGGTAACAAAGGCAACCTTAACCTGCTTTATAAATTGGTGTCTAAAGGCATACCTTGGCCGTTGGGCGCATTCAGCAACAGCCGTTCGTTTGCTTCCATCGACAATGTCTGTCTCATCGTGTCCGAATTGCTTAGCAGAGATATTCCTGGTGGAGCTTATAATATTGCCGACGACAATCCTTTGTCTACAAACGCCTTAATCGAGATTATCTGTGGCGTGATGGGTAAGAAATGTCGCATTTGGAATGTTTCGCCAGGGTTAATAGGCTTATTGGCTAAGGTGGGTAACGTGTTGCATTTACCACTTAACACCCAAAGGCTTGCTAAGCTAACCGAGAGTTATGTAGTGTCTAACCAAAAGATAAAAAAGGCGCTGGGTGTCGACCAGTTGCCCATCGACTCGAAAGCGGGTCTTGAAAAAACAATAAGGAGTTTTATTAAGCATTGAGATGATTTATCTGTTAATTGTTGTTCTTGCATTTGTCTTCGAACTGTTGTATTTTAAAATTGCTTCGAAGTACAATATTGTAGACCGACCCTCTGAACGTGGGTCGTCAAAGGCGGTTACCTTGCGCGGAGGTGGTATCGTGTTTCCTTTTGTTGTCTTGGTCTACTTTATTTATTCGGGTTTTGCTTATCCGTGGTTTGTCGTGGGGATGTTGATGATTTCGTGCATCAGTTTTTACGACGACGTTAGTTCGCTGCCCCCACGCATAAGGCTTCTAGTACATTTTGTGGCCATGCTCTTAATGTGTCAACAGTTGGGTTTGCTCACTTCTTCTTTGTGGTGGCTTATTCCCATTATGCTCTTCGTTTGTGCCGGAGCCATTAATGTCTTCAACTTTATGGATGGCGTGAATGGCATCACTGGGGGATATGCACTAGTGGTATTGGTGGCGTTGTTGTATGTTAACCACCATGTCGTAGAGTTTGTCGACCCTCATTTTATTTTGTTTAGTCTTATTTCTGTACTTGTGTTCTGTTTCTTCAACTTTAGAACGCGAGCCAAGTGTTTTGCTGGCGACGTGGGGGCTGTGGCCATCGCGTTTGTCATATTGTTCTTTATTTGCAATTTGGTGTTGTTAACCAACGACTTCTCGTGGTTTGCTTTCCTCGCGGTTTATGGTGTCGATGGTACGCTTACACTCATTCATCGTATTTTACTGCATGAGAAACTATCCGAACCCCATCGCAAGCATGCCTATCAGCTAATGGCCAACGAGCTAAAGATGCCCCATGTCTTGGTGTCGGCCATTTACATGTGTCTACAAGCTTTGGCTTGTTTTGTTTACTTGTTAAACCCTGGCTTGATAATGTTTGCCGCTGTGGTTGTGGTATTGTCTTTGGCGTATATCCTTTTTATGAAGAAGTTTTTTCATCTACACCTGCAGCGTAACTGATGATAAAACATAAGTATAAAAAACACAATTAGATTTTATGTTGTCTTTTAATAAACTAGTTAACTGGTATTTCCGTAAAGACTCTTTGCCCTATTGGTGCATTTTCCTTATCGACTGCATTATCTGTTTGCTTGGCGGTCTTTTCGTGTGTACCTTGTTTTTCCGTTTCTCGCGCACAGCCACAAACATCGTGCCCATCGTTAACACGCTGTTGCTTTATCAGGTATTCAACGTGATAGGCTTTCGCGTGTTCCACACCTATGCTGGGGTGATACGCTTTTCGTCGTTTATCGACCTCAAACGGGTGGCCTATGCTATGGGTTTGGGGTTTGTCATCGTTGCCGTTCTGCATTATCCCATCATCTTTTGGCCCGACATTCATCAGCACATAGTTCCGTTGCATCTGCGCCATATCGTTTCAATCTACCTTGTTACCACCATCTTGCTGTGGACTTTCCGCATCATGATAAAAGGTATTTACGATACGCTGTTCGACACGGGACAAGCCAAACGCGCACTGATTTATGGTGTACGTGAGGGTGGTATAGGCTTGGCCAAGAACATTTCTGCCCAAAAACCGCAGCAGTTCCGTCTCTTTGGTTTCATCTCTCACGAGGAAGTTTTTGCCAACCATTACCTTATGGGCAAGAAAGTGTATGAGGTAAACGACGAACTTCTCCGTGTTATTAAGGAGGACCGCATCAATGCCGTGTTGGTTTCGCCCTTGCGCAACGAGGTGTTTCGCGACAACACACGCTTGCAAGACATTCTTATCGAGGCTGGCGTGAACATCTATATGACCGAAGGCGTACAAGAGTGGGACGCCGATGCGTCGGGCAAGGTGGTGAACACGCTGAAAGAAATTAGCATCGAAGACTTGCTGCCGCGCGACCAAATACAAATAGACATGCAGAGCGTGGGCAACCTACTTAGAGGCAAGAAGATACTCATCACGGGTTCGGCAGGAAGTATCGGCAGTGAAATGGTTCGGCAGGTGTGCCTGTTCCATCCCGCAGAACTGATGCTGGTAGACCAAGCCGAAACTCCGCAGCACGACATCCGCCTGATGATGGAAAACGATTATCCAGCCATTAAATCATATACCGTTATCGCCTCTATCGCCAATCGCGACCGCATGGAGGGCATCTTCTCTACATTCCGTCCCGATTACGTGTTCCACGCTGCCGCTTATAAGCACGTGCCCATGATGGAAAACAACCCCAGCGAGAGCATACAAAACAACGTGTGGGGAACGAAGGTGGTGGCCGACCTCAGTCTTAAATACGGCGTAAAGAAGTTCGTGATGGTGTCTACCGATAAGGCTGTGAACCCCACCAACGTGATGGGCTGTTCTAAACGCATTTGCGAGATTTACGTACAGGCCATGGATAAGGCCGAAAAAGAGGGCAAGATGCACGGCAACACGCAATTTGTTACCACGCGCTTTGGCAATGTGCTGGGCTCTAACGGCTCTGTTATCCCGCTTTTCGAACGGCAGATTAAGGCAGGAGGCCCCGTAACCGTTACCGACCCCAACATCATTCGTTTCTTCATGCTCATACCCGAGGCCTGCAAACTGGTGCTTGAGGCGGGAACGAAGGGCAACGGCGGCGAGATTTTCGTCTTCGACATGGGCAAACCCGTGCGAATAGCCGACTTGGCTAAGCGTATGATACGCCTTTCGGGGGCTAAGAACATCGAGATACAATACACGGGGTTGCGTGCTGGTGAGAAACTTTACGAAGAAGTGCTCAACGACGAAGAGGGTACACTGCCCTCGTTCAACCCCAAAATTCGCATCGCTAAGGTGCGCGAGTACGATTACGAACAGGTAAACACCGACGTGATGGAACTCGTATCTATCTCGCATACTTACGACGAAATGAATATCGTGCGTAAGATGAAGGAGATTGTTCCCGAATTTAAGAGTAAGAACTCTGTGTATGCAGAGCTAGATTAATTCGTGTTGACATCGCCCGATGGGAGTGATGATATTAATGCAACCGATGAGCGGATGTATAAAAGGTAAGGCTTAATGTGGCTAACCCCTCCCCCCCCTCTCAGCAGTTCCATTTATCATCCCTCCCATTCTTTTTATTAGGTCCCACATATACTTATCCCAAAGTTTTAACCCCATTTCCCCTTATCCATGCTATTCTCCCTTTTGCATAACGAGTTTTGGCAAACGCCATTGCCATTCACTTCCCTCAACCACCAGCAGTTTGTAGTGCTGCAACAGGCTGCCGCCAAACAAACGGTAGAGGGACTGGTAATGGGCGCATTGATACGCAACAATGTGAAGTTGGAGCGTGCCGACGCGCTGACGGCCTATTCGCGAACCATGATGATAGAGCAACTCAACAATAAAGTGAGTGGCGTGGCCAAAGAATTGGCGGGTATTTTGGGCAGCAATGGGATAGACTATCGCATCTTTAAGGGACAAACCCTTGCGCAACTCTACCCTTATCCCTTGGCACGAACGCCAGGCGATATCGACTTCTATTGCGTTCCGGCCGACTTTACGCGCGCCGAACACCTTTTGCAACAAGCGTGGGGTATCGCCCTTAAAGGCGAAGAAAGCGAGCAACACCGCGAGTTCGCCTATCGTGAAGTGCCGTTAGAGATGCACTTCCGCATGATAAAGTTCAACAGCAAGGGCATACAGGCCTATTGGGAACGGCTATTGGCCGATGCCCCTATCGAGCAAATCGCCATCCAAGGCGTGCCCGTCGCCACACTTCCGCCTACACTCAACGTGCTATATACCTTCCTTCACCTTTACCATCATTTGGTGGAATTGGGTGTGGGGCTGCGCCAGTTCTGCGACTTGATGGTGCTGTTGCATCGTCATCGCGAACAGATAGACCGCCATGCGCTTGCACAGCATCTTCGCACTATGGGTTTCTATCGTGCCTTTTGCGCCATAGGCAGCGTGCTGATAGATAAGCTTGGCTTGCCAGCGCACGAGTTTCCCTTCGTCATTAGTCCTGGCGATGCACATTATCAGCCAGCCGTTCTCGACATCGTGTTTACGGGTGGCAACTTTGGCAAGCACATGTCTACCACGGCAGTGCGCTCAGGCATGCGCTATAACGTTGAGGCCACCATTCGCAAGTTGCGCCATTACCGATTGTTTTGGCGGTTGTCGCCCCGCGAGATACGCGCCACCATCCTTAAAGAGATGCCCCGAAAGATGTTAAGGTTGGGCTTTGGAAAAAGGTGAAAAGGTGAAAGGGTGAAAAGATGGCTCATGCCTTTTAAAGGTGAAAGAGTGAAAAGGTGAAAAGGTGAAAAGATGGCTAACGCTCTTTAAAGCTGAAAAGGTGAAAAGGTGAAAAGATGGCTCACGCTCTTTTAACTAGTATAACTAGAAAAACTAGAACCGCTAGTATATCTAGGAAAACTAGAATAACTAGAACAACTAGTATCTAGTATAACTAGGAAAACTACAACAGCTACTATAACTAGAACAACTAGTACATCTAGAAAGCCTATTACCACGCTAGCTTACTAAACCTAATGCACGTATAAACATTAACTCGTCAACTTGTTAATCACACGTTTCAATAATCAATATGTTCAAATTCCTCCTCTTTTTTTCGTTTTTCGTCCTCCCTGCCAAGTCACAGACTAGCAAAACAGAGGAGGCGTTGAGCCTTGCAGGATATGTTAATGTGCGCGAGTTAGACCCCACATTGCAAGTGTCGTTGATGTATGCGCGCGCCGACAACTTTGTTGGCGTTGTGCTTTACGACGACTTGCGCCAAGCCTATCTGCACCCAGATGCGGCCGCTGCGCTTGTAAAGGCGCAAAAACGACTAAAACAATTGCACCCCGAATTAAGTCTGAAAATATACGATGCTGCACGCCCCATGCACATTCAGCAAAAGATGTGGAACAAGGTGAAGAACACGCCGATGAAACCGTATGTGAGTAATCCTGCTAATGGTGGTGGGCTACATAATTATGGTTTAGCGGTGGATATTACCCTTTGCGATGCCAAGGGCGACAGCATAGCTATGGGAACGAAAATAGACCATCTTGGCCCAGAGGCGCACATCGACACCGAAAACCAACTTGTTGCCAAGGGCATCATCAGCAAACGTGCACAACAAAACCGCCAATTGTTGCGCCAGGTTATGCGATACGCAGGCTTTAAGCCCCTTCGCACAGAGTGGTGGCACTTTAACTTTAAGTCGAGAGCCGAGGCCAAACAGCATTACAAGGTGATAAAGTAAAGGGCTTTCCCCCAACCGACCTTGCCCCCAATCCCCCTACCGGCCTCACCCCCAGCCCCTCTCCAAGGGGAGAGGGGATGATATGACTCGCTCTTTCAGCGGCAAGTTGAAGATGGTTTCGCAACCTTGCTTGTCTTTTCACTTTGAAACAAGTTT
>NZ_KV815032.1:19550-31927 GCF_001814145.1 Prevotella sp. HMSC073D09
TTGAAACAAGTTTTGTAACCTTGCTTGTCTTTTCTTTTTGAAACAAGTTTTGAAACCTTGCTTGTCTTTTCATTTTGCAGCAAGTTTCGTAACCTTGCTTATCTTTTCACTTTCTTTCTGGTGCCTATGATAGTAGAACAGCATTGAAATTTGAACACGTTGTCTAGGCATAGGTAAGTTAAATTGGTGATGGATGCCTTCACGTAACAATCCTTGTGTTGTAGTCGGCGAAAGACGAACAATCTTTCATTATGGTTGAGGTCTTGTGTTTATTTGGAGCAGTTCAACTAGATTTTCTAAATTCAATTCTGTTTGCCAATAAATGGTACTAAGGGACAAGGTATGAGTAGCATAATACAATGGTTGCAAGATTGGGCAAAGCGTCAAATAGATGGCGATTGGGAACATGAACTCGGTATTTCTATTAGTATGCTAGATAATCCTGGCTGGATTTTAAGTGCTGATATAAGTAATTATGGAGACTTTTTAACAGAGACCAAGCCTTTGGGTAGAGATAACGATGTAGATTGGATAGATTTTGAAATAAGAGTAATTGCAAAGACGTATGTCTACATTGAAATTTTTGGTGACATTAGCAAGCTGAATAAAATACTATACTCATTTAAAACGATTATCGGAGAGTTAGAAGAGATAGAGAGACAAGGAAAGGGCATCCTTTCTGCTCAACGAATAGAACAAATAATAGATGATGCCCTATCATAACTCATAAGCTTACGAACTTGTAGGGCTGTGAAAATATTTTACAAAACACATGTCGCTAGCCAACCCTTTCTAGCGAAAAATTCGGGTAAAAAGCATGCAATTAGCCGCAAAAACCTGCTTTATGCACTTCTTTTTTTAGTCCAGTTTTAAGAAATTGCCACCATTTAGCACCACTTTACCTTTCTATTTGGTCGTCGACTCACATCTTTTTCCCATCCCAATTACCTGCTTTTAGCACCTAAAAACCCATTTTTTAGCGGGTTTTCACCATGCAAAACACCTGTTTTCAATCGAAATGAAAACGCATAATCCTCAACTTTCTGTGCATTTTTATGCTTTTAGCCTTGCGTTTTGCAGCAAAATAGGCTGCGTTTAGGTGCAAAATGACCTGCGTTTTGCACCAAAATAGACTGCGTTTAGATGCAAAATGCAGTGCGTTTTGCACCATATTGCAAGGTGTTTTGCTGCTAATTGCCGCTTTTCTGCGCAATTTGGGTGCTAACTCTGCATAATCATGCTTAGCCACCTTTTACCTGCTAGTACCTTTTTTGTACCCAAACAAACCCTCTCGAGAATCGATTATTTGCGGTCGGGTGGGCGGTTGGCAGACAAAAGTGGCACTCATAATGTTAAAATTTTTGCTGAAAAGTGGACAAAAGGAGTGCTGGCGAGTTAACCAGTTGACGAGAGGTTAAGCGATTAACAAGCGGGCAAGTTTAGAAGCTTCCAGTTAGCAAGTAAGCTAGCATTGGGTTTAGTAGGTTAGTTTATCTAGTCTTACTAGACTAGCTGTCCTAGTTATCCTAGTTCTTCTAGCAATCCTAGTTGTTCTAGCAATCCTAGTTATTCTAGTTATCCTAGTTTCAACTAGTTGACGAGTTAATAAGTTAACCAGTTGGCAAGTTGGTAGGCAAACCATCCTTCCCCTTTAAAGGGCGCAGCCATCTTTTCACCTTTTCACTTTTTCACCTTTAAAGGGCGTTAGCCATCTTTTCATCTTTTCACCCTTTCACTTTTCCACTTTTAACCACTTTTTCACCTTTAAATGGTTAAGCCCCCTTCTTACTAGGCATATAGGGGCAACGCCTAGTAATAAGGGGGCTGTTATTATCTCTAACTTATGAGTTGATACCCTTTTAAGTTTGCAACCACAAGGCTTTTCGAAGCTAAGGCCTTTAAGTTGTTGGGCTCAAAGCCTTAAACATTATGGCACCTTACAGTCTTGAGAACCTCAAAGGTTTGCGCGCTTATTTGGCCTTTCCCAGCAACACCAGGGCCTTTTGCACCACATGGTTGTTTTGGTTCATGATGTGGAAGTACTCCGACATGTCCCATAGGTCGCGTGCCACCAACGCTTTCAGCTGTATCTTGATGTTCGCCAAACTGGTTTTCAGCTCCTTTTGGTCTTTGGCTTTAACCTTTTGCTTTTCGCCTTCGGCCACAATCTCGTCTATAAGCGTTTGTGGAACTTGATACTTCTTGTTGAACTCCGCAAACGAGGGATACTTTTTTTTCAGTTCCTTGCGATGCTTGTCCATGTATTGTATATTGGCGTTAACGATAATTCTCTTGGCAGCCAGCTCGCGATTGTAGCGCGAAAACTGCGTGGTGTCTAGCGGAACAAAGTAGTCGGGCATGATGCCACCGCCACCATACACCGCACGTTTGCGGCGTAGGGTTTGGTATTTCAGCGAGTCGTTTAGGTGAATGCTGTCTGCACTGTAAAGCTCGCCATTCTTAAAGCGGTTGTCTAAGTCCTTTTCGTAGTTGGCATTGTCGCCCTTGGTGTAGGGTTTCTGTATGCACCTGCCCGATGGCGTGTAATAATGAGCCACGGTTAGGCGCATCATACTACCGTCGGCAAACTCGATAGGCCTTTGAACTAAGCCTTTGCCAAACGAACGACGGCCCACGACGATGCCGCGATCTTGGTCTTGCAACGCCCCCGTTACGATTTCGGCAGCCGATGCCGAGAACTCGTTAACCAGTACGAACACCCTGCCCGTGAGCATTCCGCCATCGCCTTGCGCGCGAAACTCCTGCCTGTCTGTATTTCGTCCTTGGGTATATACGATGAGGTCGTTGCGGCGCAAAAACTCGTTGGCAACGCGCACCGCCGCTTGCAGGTAGCCGCCGCCATTGTCTTGCAGGTCGAGTATCAGGTCGGTTGCGCCCTGCAATTGCAGTTTCATCAACGCCCGCATAAACTCTTCGTAGGTGGTGGCGCCGAAACTGCCGATGCGGATATAGCCCACGCCCGGCCTGATAAGATAGTAGGCATCGAGCGTTTCGATGGGTATTTTATCGCGTTTTACATGAAAGGCCAGCAGCCCCTTTATGCCGGGGCGCACGATACCCAGCTTAACGATGCTGCCTTTGGGGCCTCGCAGTCGGCGTACGATGTCTTCTTGCGACATCTTCACCCCAGCGATGGCCGTGTCGTTAACGCTTACAATGCGGTCGCCAGCCATTACTCCCACCTTTTCTGACGGGCCTTTGGCCACGGGTTGTATAACGAGCAGCGTATCTTTGGCAACGTTAAACTGTACGCCGATGCCCTCGAACGAACCTTGCAACGATTCGTTCATGGCCTTTGTTTCTTTCGCAGTGGAGTAAGACGAGTGGGGGTCTAGCTTTTCGAGCATACCCCTGATGGCATCCTCAACTAGCTTGTTTTCGTTAACGGTGTCGACATACAAGTTCTTGATTGCCATTTCGGCAATCTGCATTTTTTGCTGCGGATTGTCTTTTCCGATGGTAGTCCGCAACTGTGCTTGTGCAGCTAGTGTGGCGAAACAAGCTGCAAGAATTAAGATTTTCTTCATATCTGTACGTATTTACTTTGGTTGGGTTGGGAGGGGTGGTAACAACAATGGTACAAGTCGGGCTGGTTGTATGTGCCGCGACAGGTTAAAACATTTCTAACTGATTTTATAAAGGCATGTTCTAAAACTTCCACGCTTATTTTTTTCTCCTTTTTAGGGTTGCTCTTCACTGTCTTTCTGTCTTTATCTGGCATCTTAGCCTAACTCTTTCAGCGGCATAGTGCACTATGTTCCCATCAAGGATTAAGCCAAGTTTGCATGGATAAAGCCTGAAAGCGCAGTGCAGGTAACTTTCAGAACACCTGCCTAGACCAATCAATAAAGCCTTTTCATCATCCTCTCCAATATCCCTAATTCTCTCGTTTAATCTTTTTCGTTCTCTCTTTCACTCTTTTCTCTCTCTATTCTCTTTGTTCTCTTAGGTGCTTTCTTCTCCTTTCTTTAACGTGTTAATAAATTATACTTCGGTGGTTTCTTCTTCTGTCGGGCCGTCAGTTTCCACCACCAAGTTGTCTATAATGAAGTTTTGGCGCTCCATTGTGTTCTTGCCCATGTAATACTCCAATAGCTTATGCACTTGGTCGTTCTTGTGCAACGTTACCTGTTCTAGTCGCATTTCGGGGCCGATGAAGTGCGTAAACTCTTCGGGCGAAATCTCGCCCAATCCCTTAAAGCGCGTAATTTCGGGGTCGGGACCAAGCTCGGCGATGGCTTTCTGCCGTTCGTCTTCGTTGTAGCAATAGCGCGTGATGAAGTCATTTTTGCGTTCGCCCTTCATCAGTCGTGCGTCGGCAGCGGCAATCACCTTCTTGCTCTTAATCTTTGTTCGGCGGTTTCGTACGCGGAACAAGGGCGTTTGCAGCACGTAGACGTGGCCTTTCTTCACCAGTTCGGGGAAGAACTGCAAGAAGAAAGTGATGATTAGCAGGCGAATGTGCATGCCGTCTACATCGGCATCGGTGGCCACGATAACCTTATTATATCGCAATGTGTCGAGTCCTTCTTCGATATCTAGTGCCGCTTGCAGCAGGTTGAACTCTTCGTTTTCGTACACCACCTTCTTAGTAAGCCCGTAGGAGTTGAGTGGTTTGCCGCGAAGTGAGAACACGGCCTGCGTGTTTACGTCGCGACTTTTAGTGATGCTGCCGCTTGCCGAGTCGCCTTCGGTGATGAAGATGGAACTTTCTTCCTTGCGATCGTTCTTTGCATCGCTGAAATGTATGCGGCAATCGCGCAGCTTTCTGTTGTGCAGGTTGGCCTTCTTTGCTCTTTCGCGTGCAATTTTGGTTACGCCCGCCATCGCCTTTCGCTCTCTTTCGCTCTCGTCAATCTTGCGTTTAATCTCTTCGGCCACGTCGGCATGTATGTGCAGGTAGTTGTCTACCTCGCGCTTAATGAAGTCGCCCACGTACTTGTTAACGCTTTCTCCGCCAGGACTCATCGTCAGCGAACCCAGCTTAATCTTGGTTTGACTTTCGAACATGGGCTCTTGTACGTTGATGGCGATGGCAGCCACCAGTCCGTTACGAATGTCAACGTACTCGTAGTTCTTCGAGAAAAAGTCCTTAATGGTTTTGGCTATGTGCTCTTTAAATGCGCTTTGGTGCGTGCCGCCCTGCGTGGTATGCTGCCCGTTTACAAAGGAGTAATATTCCTCGCCGTATTGGTTGGCGTGGGTAAAGGCAATCTCGATGTCCTCGCCCTGTATGTGAATGATGGGGTAAAGGCCGTCGTTGGTCATGCGGTCGTTCAGCAAGTCGGCCAAACCATTGCGGCTAATGATGCGCCGCCCGTTGTACATGATAGTCAGACCGGCGTTAAGGTAGGTGTAGTTGCGGAGCATTGTTTCCACGAACTCGCCTTTGAAACGATAGTTGAGGAATAGCGTGTTGTCGGGTTCGAAGAAGATGAACGTGCCGTTTTCTTCGTTGGTGTCCTCCGTGTGGTCGCTAATCAATTCGCCTCTTTCGAACACCACGCTGCGCACCTTTCCTTCTCTGTACGACCTAGCCTCGAAACGTGCGCTCAATGCGTTGACGGCTTTGAGGCCGACACCATTTAATCCCACGCTTTTTTGAAACGCCTTCGAGTCGTATTTGCCGCCCGTGTTGAGCATGCTTACGGCCTCAACCAGCTTTCCTTGCGGAATGCCGCGGCCGTAGTCGCGCACGGATACGCGCAGGTCGTCTTCCAAATCCACCTCGATACGCTTGCCGGCTTGCATCTTAAACTCGTCGATAGAGTTGTCAATCACCTCTTTCAGCAGTACGTATATGCCGTCTTCGGCTTGTGTTCCATCACCAAGTCGGCCGATGTACATACCAGGGCGTGTGCGAACGTGCTCCATGTCCGACAAGTGCCTGATGTTATCGTCGGTGTATGCCGTCTGGTTGTTGTCTTGTTGGGTGGATGTGGGCGTGTTGTTTGCGTTCGAACCTGCCGCGTTGGCTGGCCCGAATGTCATCTCTTGTTGATTATTAGGTGTTTTTTTCTTATTCATCTTCTTTTGTGGTGTCTACTAATTGGCTCATTTTGTGGTTTCGCCCAGTGTTAGAACGTCTTGATGTAACACTTCCTACGTTTGTGAATGCTAGCATCCAGCCATTCCCATTGGCTTTGAACCTTCGAGTTGGTTTCCATCTCCACCTGTGTTTCTCCCCATTCAAACCCGTACTTTTGGTAGCGCGGAATAAGGTCGGCGAAGAGCAAAGAGTTAACGCCTTTCATGCGATATTCGGGTAAAACACCGATGAGCAGCAGGTCTACCACCTTTGTTTTGTGGTATTTGATGGCCCTTAGCACGTGCCACCAGCCGAAGGGCGTTAGTCTTCCGCGGCGGCATTTTTGCAAGGCGCGCGTTAACGAGGGGATGGAAATGCCCAGTCCTACGAGCTTATTGTCGGCCGCCTCGTCTTCAACAAGGGTGATGAGGTCTAGGTCGGCCATGGGGAAGTACAGCTTTACGTACTGGTCCATTTGCTTTTCGGTAAGTTCCGAGTAGCCGTATAGGTGTCCGTAGGTTTTGTTTACTAGGTCGAAGATGCGTTTGCCGTATCCTCCTTTGAATACATCATCGCGTGTAAGTTTCTTTATTTTTAGGCTATAACGCTTTTGTATCATGTCGGCAATCTTGGCGAACTTCTCTGGCACTTCGTCAGGCACCATCAGCTTGTACTCCACGTAGTGATTGTCCACCTCAAAGCCTTCGATGCTTTCCATCAGTTGGGGGTAGTACTCATAGTTATATATGGTGGGCATGGTGCCTAGTTGGTCGAAGCCCGTTGTGAGCATGCCTTCTGGATCCATGTCGGTAAAGCCCAGCGGACCCACGATAGAGCGCATGCCCTTAGAGCGCCCATACTCTTCTACGGCATGAAGTAATGCCTCCAACACTTCTCGGTCGTTGATGAAGTCTATCCATCCGAAGCGCACGCTTTTACGGTCCCACTTCTTGTTGGCGCTGTGGTTGATGATGGCAGCAACGCGCCCCACCAGCTTTCCCTCTTTGTAAGCGAGGAAGTATTCGGCCTCGCAGAAGTCGAAAGCCGCGTTCTTGTCTTTGCTCAACGTATTCATCTCGTCGCTGAACAGGTTTGGCGCGTCATACTCGTTACCCTCGTATAGGTCGTAATGTAGGTCGATGAACGCCTTTAAGTCGCTTTTGGTGCAGACTTTCTTTATTATCACTGCAGACATGTGCTATGTATATTATTTGCTGTTTTTGTTTTTTTTGCCTTTTCTCAAAAGCCTCAGCCGCATGGCTTGGGGGCTTACTTGCGCGTGGGCAAGGTTAGAAAAAGGGTGGTTTAAGCCGAACGTATCTGTGCTTTAACTTGCAAATGTACAATAAAATGCGCAGACTTCAAAGAAGTTTTTGTAAAATGCTCCTTTTATCTCACATCTTTTTTGTTACTTTGCGGTAAGATATGACAAGTATGGAATAAAAGAACAACAGATGTTTGATGGCGTATGGAAGGGGAACAAGGCTATTTATCGCGGTGTTAAAAATGCGTAACGCACCGCAGTTTTGGTTGCAATAGCTTTTGTACTCGGAATAAAACGCCTACTTTTGACCAACGTTTGACAGTAATCTTATAACAAATTTAATACACAAATGGTATGCAAAAAACTCTCTTGCTTTTGTTTTTTCTTGTGTTATGGACTAGCCTTAATGCACAGATAAACATTACAGGCCTAGTTCAAGATGAGGCTGGTCATCCCTTGGAAGGTGCCGTTGTGAGTCTCGTCTCGGATGGAACAAAAGAAAAACAAAATGCAATCAGTGATGCAAATGGTCGTTTTGGTTTAGCCGTTAACAAGGATAAACACTTCGACAACCTCTTAGTAACTTATCTTGGCTATGCCGATTATCATGTAAGATTGGAGAATGTGGTCCATGATTTATATTTGGGTGAGATAACCATGCTGCCTGTTGAACGGACGATGCAAGAAGTAGAGGTGGTGGGGCAACGTGAAATACAAAAGATAGACCGTAAGATTATCATCCCTTCCAAACTCCAATTGAAAGCTGCTACCAGTGGATTTGGCCTATTGCGAAACATGCAATTGTCTGGAATTAGGCTCAACACCATCGATAATACCATACGCACATCTACGGGCGAGCCCGTTCAATTGCGCATCAATGGCGTGAAAACAACTATTGCAGAGATAAAGTCCATTCGCCCACACGATGTTCTAAGAGTGGAATATCACGATATGCCTGGCGCGCGCTATGCAGGTGCGGCAGCCGTTATCGACATTATCGTTAAATATAAGGAAAGGGGAGGCAATGTTAGTGGCGACTTAACCAATGGCGTTTCGATGCTGGGCTTTGGCGAATATCAGCTGTCTGCCAACTATCATGAAGGCAAATCGGAACTGAAAGCGATGGCATGGTGGAACAGACGTGACCTGAAATGGATAAGGGAAAATACCGAAACATACTACTATAACGGCCGAACTTTAACCAACAGAGAGATAGGCGACCCCACAAAAGCTAAGTTCAATAACTTTGATTTCTCTCTGTGGTATAGCTACGCGGTTAACAAAAGCGTGTTCAGTGTTATATTCCGAGACAGGTATAACCACGTGCCGAACTCCACTACCGATAGGATTAGCACTTTATATACGGAGAACAAAACCTATCGCATCAACGACTTTATGCGCACGCACGACAATTCGCCCTCGCTAGACCTGTACTTTCATACCATGCTACCTCACCAACAGACTATCTATTTCGACCTCGTTGGCACTTATATCGGCAGTGGAAGTAATCGTAAATACACCTTGTTTGAGACGGGACACAATGATCAAGACTTTGTTTCCGAAACAACGGGGCGTAAGTATTCGCTCATCGCCGAAGGTATATACGAAAAGATGTTCAACCGCAGCAAGCTTTCTTTCGGTGTTAAGCATACGCAGATGTACACCAAAAACAGTTATAGCGGGACAATAGAGAACCTAGTTAAGCTGAACACATCGGAGACTTACCTTTATACCGAGTGGCTTTCTAAACTGGGGAAACTAACTTATACCTTGGGATTGGGGGCAATGCGGATATACAATAGTCAGGTAGACAACAGCCTTAGCTCGCTAATCTTTCGGCCTAGGCTATCGCTTGCTTACAATGTGACAAACAGCTTGGTGATAAAATACACAGGATACGTGTCGGGTTATGCACCTTCGCTCTCTAACATGAGCGACGTTTCGCAAGACATTGACATTTATCAGCTAAGACGTGGAAACCCAAATCTAAGGGCAGTTACTTTCGTATCGAACAGTCTTTCTGTAGATTGGGCGACGAAATGGCTGAATGTTGGCCTGTACGGAAGGTACAGTTACGATCACAAACCCATTATGGAAGAAACGCTATTAGAGAACGAACGTTTTGTGCGAACGATGAACAATCAACGCGGTTTCCACCGGATTAACACCCACGTTGATTTTAAACTCCACCCTCTTGGCGATTGGCTTTCCCTTCAAGTAACGCCATTCTTCAACCGATTCGTCAGCAATGGCAACCATTACACCCACACTCATTCCAACTGGGGGATGCGTGGGCAGTTGCTAGCCATGTATAAACAGTGGCTTTTGGCTGCCGAAATGGAGACGAGCCAGCATAGCTTGTGGGGCGAAACGCTAGACAAAGAAGAGGCTAGCCATAATATAGCTCTTGGATATAACAAGGACAAATGGGCGGTACAGTTAGTGGTGGCGAACCCATTCACCACTCTTTATACCAACGAAGTGGAAAACTTGTCGCGCATTGCGCCTGCCAACAAACTGGCGTATTCCAGAAATCTGCGGCGCATATTCATGGTAAACGTGTCGTTCAATCTCGACTTTGGAAAGGCCAAGGCCGCAGGAAACAAGCGCATAACCAACACTGATGAGAATACGGGCGTGCTGCATGGCAGATAATGCCCTTTATTTAGATGATATTAGATAAGCCATAAACAACAGCCGAATATGGGAAAAGGAAAGAAAGGAGGCAAGCGCCTCACCAAAAAGCAGGTGGCCGAAAGGCTGCAACAGTTTTTCGAGCAACATCCGGGGAAGACTTTCAGCTTTAAAGAAATCTTCAAGAACCTGAAACTCGACACGCATCCGCTCAAGATGCTGGCCATCGACGTGATGGAAGAGATGGCTTGGGACGACTTCTTAACCAAAGTGACCGACAGTTCGTATCGACTGAATCAGGCCGGACAGGTGCTCGAAGGCCGTTTCGTACGCAAAACCAACGGCAAAAACTCGTTCGTACCCGACGATGGCTCATTGCCCATCTTCGTAAGTGAGCGAAACTCCATGTCGGCACTTAACGGAGACCGCGTTCGCGTGCAGCTGATGGCGCGCCGCAAACGACATATCAAGGAGGCGTTGGTTATCGAAATACTGAAACGTGCCAAAGACCAAGTGGTGGGAAAACTGCGGGTTGAACGCGATATGGCGTTCCTCGTAACCCCCGAAAACCTATATGTACACGACATCTTCGTGCCTAAACGTAAGCTTAAAGGCGGCAAAACGGGTGATAAGGCCGTGGTGAAAATAACCCAATGGCCCGATGCCGAACACAAGAATATCATGGGAGAAGTAATTGATGTGCTTGGTCCTACGGGCGAAAACGATGTCGAGATGCACGCCATCTTGGCCCAATACGGCTTGCCCTACACTTATCCCAAGGCGGCAGAAGAGGCTGCCGAACGCATTTCGGCCGAGATAACGCAGAAGGATTACGACGAACGCGAGGACTTCCGCAACGTGTTTACCTGCACCATCGACCCGCGAGATGCCAAGGATTTCGACGATGCACTGTCTATTCGCATGCTCGATAAGGGCCTTTGGCAGGTGGGCGTGCACATAGCCGACGTGAGTCATTACGTTACCGAGGGCAGCATCATCGACAAAGAGGCCATGAAACGCGCCACAAGCGTGTATCTTGTAGACCGCACCATACCCATGTTGCCCGAACGGTTGTGTAACTTTATCTGCTCGCTTCGCCCCGATGAAGAGAAGTTGGCTTATAGTGTTATCTTTAATATGGACGAAAACGCCGACGTAAAGGCTTATCGTATCGTGCACACCGTGATAAAAAGCGATAGGCGATATGCTTACGAAGAGGTGCAACAACTGTTGGAAGACAACGGTGTTGTTGACGGAACGGGCGAACCTGCGCCGCCAGCACCGAAGGGAGGATATAAAGGCGAGAACGCCGACAGCTTGATAATGCTGGACAAACTGGCCAAGAAACTACGCGAAAAGCGCTTTAAGAACGGTGCCATAAAGTTCGACCGCGAAGAACTTCACTTCGATGTTGACGAGCAAGGCAAGCCCATTCGCGCCTATTTCAAGCGTTCGAAGGATGCCAATAAGCTGATAGAAGAGTTTATGCTTTTGGCTAACAAGACCGTGGCCGAGAGTGTTGGCAAGCCCAAAGGCGGCCGAACGCCCAAGACTTTGCCTTATCGCGTGCACGATAATCCCGACCCGCAGAAGCTCGAAACCTTGCGCGAGTTCATCATGAAGTTTGGTTATAAGCTGAAAACAACAAGCACTAAGGGCGAAACCTCGCGCTCGTTGAATAAGCTAATGGACGAGGTGGCGGGCAAACGCGAGCAAAACCTCATCGAAACCATCGCCCTCCGCGCCATGATGAAGGCCAAATACAGCATCCATAACATAGGTCACTTCGGCTTGGCCTTCGATTATTACACGCATTTCACCAGTCCTATACGCCGTTATCCCGACACGATGGTGCATCGTTTGCTTACGCGTTATGCCGCAGGAGGCCGCAGTGCGAACAAGGAACACTATGAAGAACTGTGCGAGCATTCGTCGGAGATGGAGCAGGTTGCACAGAATGCGGAGCGCGATTCCATTAAGTATAAGATGGTAGAGTTTATGGCCGACAAGCTGGGCGAAGAGTATGATGCGCACATCAGCGGCATTGCCAGCTATGGTATCTATTGCGAGATAGACGAAAACCACTGCGAAGGCATGGTGCCCATGCGCGATTTGGACGACGATTACTACGACTTCGACGAACGAAACTATTGTCTTGTAGGCAGGCGACGCCACCGCAAGTACCAGCTTGGCGACCCTATTCGCATACAAGTGGCTCGTGTAGACCAAGAGAAACGTCAGCTAGACTTCACTGTGGTTGATAAATAAAACCTCACCCCCTGTCCCTTTTCCCTTTGGAAAGGAGGCAGGGGGTGTGCTTCATTCATCATCTTTTCATGGCTTTCTCCATCCTTTCACCTTTTCACTCTTTCACCTTTCCACGGCGTTAGCCACCCTTTCACCTTTTCACCTTTAAAGGGCGTTAGCCAT
>NZ_KV815032.1:32027-38444 GCF_001814145.1 Prevotella sp. HMSC073D09
ACCTTTTCACCCTTTCACCCTTTCACCTTTTCACTCTTTCCCCTTTTCAATTTTTCCCCTTTCCACCCTTACTTACTCCCAAAGTTTTCATACCTTTGCATCAAAAAGATGAGAATTACCACCGTGATACTCGACTTTGACGGCACGCTAGGCGACTCGCGCCGCATCATTGTCGACACTTTGAGAGAAACCCTGCGGCTACATGGCTTGCCACAAAATAGCGAAGACCAATGCGCGGCCACCATTGGTCTGCCCCTTAAAGAGGCTTTCGTGCGTTTGGCAAACGTAGACGATGCAACGGCCACAGCCTGTGTAACAACCTATCGCAGCATTTTCGACATCAACAATGTTACGGGTGCAGTAAAGCCCTTTGCCAACGTGGTGCAAACCATTAAGCGCATGCACGATGCAGGCCTAACGCTCACCATAGCCAGCAGTCGTGGGCGCGACTCGCTACCCAACCTCGTGCGGAGCATCGGCATAGGCCCATACATCAGCTATATTGTGAGTGCCGACGATGTTACGAATGCCAAACCTCATCCCGAACCAGTGCTCCTTACCCTCGAACACTTTGGCGTAAAGCCCGAAGAAACGCTCGTTGTGGGCGATATGGCATTCGATATCGAGATGGGATGCCGCGCCAACACCCTTACTTGTGGCGTAACCTATGGCAACGGCACGCTTGCCGAGTTGGAGGAAGCAGGTGCCAATTGGGTGATAGACGACTTTGCCGAGCTGCTCAACATCATTTAATCCCCTTAACCCCACCCGCGCAACACCCACCGCACTTCGAAATAAAAACCCATAAAAAACGATACTTATGCAACCAATCATCAACCACTTTACCGACAACGATGCCTACACTTTCAGTTGCCAGTACTACATCTTGCAAACCTATCCGCGCGCCGAAGTAGAATACACCTTCTTCGACCGTAACCACACCGTGTACCCCGAAGGCTTTGCCGAGAAGGTGAAAGAGCAGATTAACCTGATGCAGAACGTGCGAATAACCGAAGAAGAGATAGCCTTTATGCAGCATCGCATGTATTATCTGCCCCAATGGTACTTCACTTTCTTGCGCGGTTACAAGTTCAATCCGGCCGAAGTGCATATCGAACAAGCCCCAGATGGGCAACTCGCCATATCCATTCGCGGCAAATGGTATTCCACTATCATGTGGGAAATGCCCGTACTGTCCATTGTTTCCGAGTTGATGCACCTGCATCGCGGCGACTTAGAACGCTATGATGCCGACGTAGAGTACGAACGCGCTGTCGATAAGGCTAGGCAGATATTACGCGGAGGATTGGTTTTGGGCGACATGGGTACGCGTCGCCGACTGTCTTTTGTGCATCACGACAACGTGATACGTGCCATGAAAGCCACCGCCGATGCAGGCGGCGAGCAGGTAGACGGCGTTTTCGTGCCGTGGAAGGGTCGTATAATCGGTACAAGCAACGTGTATTTGGCCATGAAACACCAACTCGTCCCCATCGGAACGATGAGCCATCAGATTGTGGAGTTCGAAGAAAACGTCAGCGGCATCTTCGAATGCAACTTCAATGTGATGCGTAAGTTCAGCGATGTTTACGATGGCGACAACGGCATTTACCTCTACGACTGTTTTGGCGACAAGGTTTTCTTCAACAATCTATCAAAGCGCATGGCCTTGATGTTCGTTGGCTTGCGTGTAGACAGCGGCGTGGAAGAAGAGCAAACCGAAAAAATCATCGAAAAATACAAGCAGCTGGGCATCAATCCGGCCACCAAGCAGGTGATATACAGCAATGGCTTGAACATCGAACGCGCCTTAGAGATACACCGCTTTGTAGACGGACGTGTGCAAGACAGCTACGGCATGGGCACTTTCCTTACTTGCGATGTGCTGGGATGTAAGCCCATGAACATTGTAGTAAAACTCACTAAGTGCCGCATTACTGAGAAACGCGAATGGCACGACTGTGTAAAACTATCTTGCGATAAGGGCAAAACGCTGGGTAATCCTGAGAAATGCGCCTATCTGTTGAAACAGATAGGGTAGGTGGAACACCTTGAAAAAAACGAAGAGAAGCGAGCGAAGGCCGACTGTGATGTAAAAGCTTGACCTTCGTTCGCTTACTTTTTTCTAACTATGAGAATGTAAAACGGGGCTCGGTAAGAGAGACACAGGTGTATAATGACAAGCGAGTAGAAATTCTTTAAGAAAATTCGCACCACTTGTTTTGTATGGTCTTAGTTGAGATTTTCTTTCCTTCTTCTTTGCACTTTAAAGCATAAAGTGTATATTTGCAGCATCTAATTATAATAACCCTAGGGCAGTGGCATGCGCTCCAACTTCAATTAATTAACTCAAATGGAGTGTCTAGGCCTTTTGGTCGCATGTATATTCCACTTCCATTTTTAAAACCGAAGACGATGAAACAATTGAAAAGCAGTTTGTGGTTGATGGCAGTGCTTGTGCTGTTGGCCGCTTGTAGTGCCGATGAGGAGAAAGAAATGTACAGGCCCACGGTGGCATCTTCCCTCAACAATACCGTGTATGTTGAAGTGCAAGATGGCGAAAAGGTCCTATCGCCCAGTGCCTTGCTGTACGAATGCAAGTTCTCGGTGTTTGGAAAAGCCAGTAAACGCACCTTAAACGTGGATGCCTACAAGCTAGATGACGTTGACGTGTTTCGCTTTTTTGCCGACTTGCCCGACTTGTCTGTAATGAAATTCTGGGACACGGCCGAGGGAAAACGCGGCGAAGGCTATGCAGATGCGGTGATAATGATAGACCGCGTTAAGCTGCCGATGCGTTTTCATTATGCGTATGCGGCTGTGCCCAATGCCGAAAAAATGTTGGGAGGAACGAGTATTGCTGTAAAATCGGTGGAGTATCAGGGTAAAACGATAGACCCTTACCTGCATAACAAACATTTCAAAATTGTTTTGCGCAAGCAAGGGCAGGGCTATTCGGTAGAGTAAAGAGGTGCTTACAACCCACTTGGGCTAAGCACATGGCGTTAACGCTCAATCCAAAGCTCTTGAATTTAGCAACGGAAAGGATCATTGAAGGCCTGCAAACCCAGTCTTCGCCGTCTTAAAGATTAACATGCTTTAAATAATTAATAATATACGATGAAACATTTGCGAATACGCTTGCTCGCAGCGTTGGCTGCCCTATTCGTTGTGGCTTGTGGCTCGAACAACGATGCAGACGATTCTGCCTTTGTGGTGGAAAACAAAGTCTACGTGCAGGTACAAGATGAAAATGGGCAGCCCATAGACCCCGACGAGCTATTGAAAGATAATAAGTTTTCTGTTGTTGGGCAGAATGACGGTAAAGCCTTAGACGTGCGAACAGAAGTGATGGAAGGCGATAAGCTACTCGTTTTCTCACCCGAAATTCCGTTGAAAGAGATTCCCCCGTCCTATGCTGCCAAAGGCGCAACACGCTCTGATGGCCGACGAAACGGCATTACCGACGAGTACATTGCCAAAATGGAAAAGCGATTCACAACGGGCATCGGATATTCCAGAGTTGAAATGTCGATAGATGGGGTACAGATACCGCTAATCTTTTATTACGGCTTTTACATCGATTCCTCTAAATTTCTATCTTCAGGTTCGCTGTCGGATACCGGTGTCGAACTCCTGAGCGTTTATAGTGGGAACAATGGCATAATCCCCCACATGTCGTTTTCCTATTTTAGGCTTGAATTAAAGAAAAAAGGGCAGGGCTACACGTTTGTCGATCCCTATAATACTAGCTCTGATTTCTAGTCTAACCCCAATCGCTCGTTACTCCGCTTACCAATTATTTTTAGGTTGTTGGCATTGTTCCCTGTTCGCCTTTCGTTTGCTCGTCGGCATCTTGCCCGTCTTATTCTCTCGACGTAGTCCGCTACGCCTTCAAGAGTAAGACAGACAATGGGCTCAACAACCCAACAAAACCTGCACAGGCTCTAACGGCCGATTTGGGTTAATCGCGATACAATAAGAGTATTAAGGGCGTACCCCGCGGTGCGCCTTTAATGTTAAACTAGTGTTGAATTTTAGTTTTCTTGTAACTTTGAGAGAGGCTTATCAACTTTGGAATATACGCGAGAAAACAGATAAACACCCCTCATTATGCACGAAGTACTAAGACGACGATGCGATTAAATTCAAAATTCAGCATCATTTGTATGTGGCAAAACGTGCTAATGCCTTGAAAAGTGCCGCAAACATACTAACTCACAACCTCACCAGCTCACTAACTTACACTCTTATAAACTCACAAAATAATAGTGAGATTACCAACTTTTTAGGACACTTTCTTATCCCGAACTGGCGTATAATGGTATGCGTTCTGGCGCCTACACCATATTATTAATCTCTTTCCACATGTTTCTTCGCGTTTTTTAGACATGCCCAACAGACGAACAGGGCAATCGATAGAACGAGGTGGAAAGGTAGCAAGTTACATCCTTAGTTATACCAAACTGGCCTTTGCAAGCATCTGCAACATAAACAAAATGTTTGCTTTCAGCGTGGCAAAAAGCAACCAAGAAAAACAACAAAAACTTTTTCGTGTTTTGCAAAAAATAGATTACCTTTGCTTTCGGAAGAGCTGTTTCTTATCCACAACACCATAAATTACAGACCAATAAATAATGAATTGTATTATGACTTACAAAGGATTAACCACGAAAAAGTTTTTACAGGCGCATGCGAAGCTGGCGCTGAAGGGGGCGGTTGTATTGTGCTGCGCCATTTTTAGCGCATGTTCAACATCTGTGCTCGAATTTGAGAAAAAGGATTTGGCAATTACAAATCTTGACGGCAAGACCATTCCCATAACAGTTGAGCTTGCCCGCTCACGCCGAGAGATGACAAAAGGCTTTATGGGGCGCACAAATATTCCCGATGGAACGGGCATGCTTTTTGTGTTTAAAAAAGACCAAAAGATCGCCTTCTGGATGAAAGACACGCCTACGCCCCTTTCAATCGCGTTCATCAGTGCAAGTGGCGAAATCTGCGAAACGCGCGATATGACTCCGTTCAGTGAGGCAAGTGTAGAGTCGTCGCAATCTGTGCGCTATGCGCTAGAAGTGCCGCAAGGCTGGTTCAAGAAGAACAACATTGGGCCGGGATGTACTATAAAGCTACCATAACCGATACTGACGACACCTGCCGCACAAACGCAGCAGGCCAATTTGCCTGCGGTAAGCTAACAACCCCAGAGGGATTGGCGTAGTAATGGCAATTGAAATATTGGTGGTATTTAGAGCCACAGCCATCTTATCCCGGATAGGCGTAAACTTAAAGTATCTTTACAAAACACCCCCTGCTCGCAACACCCTTCTAGCGCAAAAACAGCCCTCAAAACAGGCAAATGGCTGCAAATTTGGGTTTGGCGCGTTCCTTTTTTAGTCCAATTTTGAGCATGCCACCTGCATTTAGCACCATTTTGCCTTTCTAGTTTGCTGCCGATTCATGTTTTTGCCGACCTCAAATTTCTGCTTTTTGCCCCTAAAAAACCACTTTTTAGGGTACATTTTGCCCTTTTGAGCCATGTATTTAATGGTTCTAGAAGGTTGTATTTATACCATTGCGGCGGATATTTATGCTTTTTGCCTTGCATTTAGCGGCACATTGTACTGCGTTTTGCACCATTTTACCTCGCGTTTAGTGGCAAAACGCATTGCATTTAGCGGCATATTGCAGTGCATTTTGCACCAAAACGCACGCTATTTAGCACCAAAACGCAGCGCATTTAGCAGCAAATAGCCCAAAAGTTGGTGCAAATGGTGGTTCGATTAAATAAAAATTCATTTTGCCGTACCCACAGGCTAACCCTATTTTGCATCGAAACCAACCTTCGCGAGAATCGATTTTTTGCGGCAAGATAGGCGGGTGGCGAGTAAAAAGGCTACTCATAATGTTAAATTCCATGCCGAAAAGCGGACAAAAGTTGGAGGGGGTTAGTGAGTTTGTTGGTCTGTAAGTTTGTGGGCTAATAGGTTTCTGATTGTGCAAAACCTTATTCCGTGTGTTGCGTTGGCTTATCGTGTGAGGCGGTTTCTTTGTTTATGTGCAGTTTATATGCAATGCTCGTGGGGGGCCTTAATGATGTTGTCGTGGGGGCAAAGCAAGATAAGGTGCTGGTTGCGCAATAGACCTTAATGCCAGGAACAAAGCAACCGAGAAAGCAAAGCAGGCTACATAGATGCCGTAGGGGGATGTTGCGCCCTCGCGCGTGCAGGCATGCGCATATATAATAAGGTGAATGTTGTGGGGGAGTGGGCCATGAATATCATGGTAAGTGGCAAACTTTAAAACGCTCTGATTTGCAAAGTTATACCTGCAAATATGGCTATCCGTTTCGCAATTGTTTGTTTGCTGCCTTACTTGTTATAAGGCATGTTCTAAAAATTCCCCGCAAAGGTTCAA
>NZ_KV815033.1:0-15497 GCF_001814145.1 Prevotella sp. HMSC073D09
GAATACAGATTGGTCAATACCGCTGAATAGTTACTGGCAATCCAATATTCTTAAAAAAGTTTTATTTCTTTGGAACTTTGCACCTATAAATCAAATTAACAAACAAATATGGATAAGAAGATGATACCTCAAAAGGAAGAGGGACGCTTGTTTATCGTGCTTCCCACTCTTGAAATCATGCTGTCTTCTTGCGATAACAGCAAGATGAGAGCCCAAGTTGCCGGCATGGAGAATTCCAATTTCAGGAAGCATTGCAAGATGCAGACAGATTTGAGAATTGACACCTATACCAAATGCGCCTCCGCATTCGACATGGATGTACTTCTTTTGCATCTTCCCAAAGGAATGATAGAATCTTTGGTACATACCACCGAAGACAAAGACCATCGTTTCTTCACAATTGAGAAGGAAGACCTCATCTTTTTGTTGAACAGGCTCTGTCAGGTAGATCACAAAAGAATGATTCAACATATCATACTTCTTGCCAACCGTATAGTAAAAAAGCAAGACAACCTATCTACATTTCGTGATTTAATGGCAGCTATTGAGGAACTTATCCAAAAACTGATGCGTGATGACAGAGAATAACATGCTTCCTTCCGCCCTTTTGGAAGAAATACATTCCTTGAAAGAAAATATGGAACGGATTACAGGCTTCATCCTTGAACTGAAACAGGACTATGCCGTGTTGGAAGAAAAGATTGAGCTGAACTCTTCTGATGTCCTGCGACTTCTCGGCATATCCAGAGCTTCACTTGCGCGATGGAGAGACAGCAAGGTTGTCCCTTACCGTTATGTTTCCTGCAATCACGTGGTCTATCCCTTCAAAGGACTGTACATTGCAATCAAGACGGGACGCGCTTCCTTCAAAGGCTTTCGCAGGGTGGAAGCCCTTCAAAGGCTCAATGCCTACAAAGACGGTATATTGAAAGGCTATATGGGAGACTCACAAACTTTGTTTGAGGAACTATGAACATTAAGGAAGAAATCTTGGAACACACAAACAGGGGATTGGAGATCTTCAGTTTCTATATGCCGATTGACTTTGTTCCAAAACGGAATTTTCGGAATCCACTATATGAGGACAGACGGGCTTCCTGCAATATCTATTTTGACACGAGATCGAAGTGCTATCGGATGAAAGACTTCGGTAACGAAATGTATTCCGGCGATTGCTTTTGGTTCGCAGCCGCAATACAAGGCTTGGATATGCGGAGAGACTTTATGAGGGTATTGAAGATGATTATCAATGACCTGCAACTGAACATTCCATTACCGTACCATGATTGGAGTGAGAAAAGCAAGTCGAATGCCAATATTCCTCCCAAACCTCCCATATCCGTGAATGCCAGTAAGCAGGCAGGCTCCAAAAAATGGTTTAGGATTGCAGAACAATCTTACAAGGATAACGAACTTGGATTTTGGGCACGGTATGGTATCGGAACGAAAACCCTGCAGCGCTTTCAGGTCAAGTCCATAGCCCGTTTTGAGTCGGTTTCAAACCAAGGAAAGGCATATACCATTCATTCTTCTTCGGAAGAACCTATGTTCTGCTATTCCATGAGGAATTTTGTTAAAGTGTACCGTCCATTCAGTAAAATGCGGTTCTTGTATGGAGGAGAAAAGGCAGAAGATTATGTGTTCGGATTCGAGCAGCTGCCCAACAAGGGCGACATTCTCTTCATCACGGGTGGAGAAAAAGATGTGCTTTCCCTCTCCGCCCATCATTTCAATGCCATCTGTTTCAACAGCGAGACAGCACAAATCCCGGAAAGCATAATCGAGAGCCTGCTGCTTCGTTTTCGCCACATCATTCTCTTATACGATACGGACGAGACCGGACTCAGGGAGGCTGAACGGCAAGCGGAAGTCCTGTCCGCTTATAAGGTACTTACCCTGACGCTCCCCCTTCAAGGCATCAAAAGCGAGAAAGACATATCCGATTACTTTGCCTTAGGGCATAATGAAAAAGAATTGAGAGGGTTACTGTCAGCCATGCTCTCCCAGATTTATACACAGACCATCATGATGTTACGTTCATGTGAAATAGACTATGACAATCCTCCTGACGCTTCAATGTCCGTTGTAGCTGTGAATGGAGTGCCACTTGGTACACAGGGCAACTTGTTTTGTATTACGGGCGGCGAAGGTACGGGCAAAAGCAATTATGTGGCTGCCATTCTTGCCGGGACATTAGGAGCAGAACGACTGCCTGCCGAGAGAACATTGGGATTGGAAATTACGCCCAACCCTAACGGCCTGGCGGTATTACACTACGACACGGAACAGTCTGAGGCACAACTTCACAAGAATCTGGGTAAGACCTTACAACGTGCTTCATTGAAAACCGTACCAGAGTTTTACCACTCCCTATATCTGGCTTCGCTCTCCCGTAAAGACCGACTGAAACTTATCCGTGAGAGTATGGATTTGTTTCATCACAAGCATGGAGGCATCCATCTCGTGGTGATTGACGGCATTGCCGACCTGATACGATCAGCCAATGATGAGACGGAGAGCATTGCCATCGTTGACGAGCTTTATCGCTTGGCAGGGATATACAATACCTGTATCATCTGCGTGCTACACTTCGTGCCGAACGGTATCAAACTTCGCGGGCATATCGGCTCGGAGCTGCAACGCAAGGCGGCAGGCATTCTCTCCATTGAGAAAGACGACAATCCCGAATACTCGGTGGTAAAGGCACTGAAAGTCCGTGACGGAAGTCCGCTGGACGTGCCGATGATGCTCTTCGGCTGGGACAAGGCAGAGGATATGCACGTCTATCGTGGCGAGAAATCCAAGGAAGACAAGGAAAAGCGCAAAACCGACGAACTTATTGGTGTTGTTAAAGAGGCTTTCCGAAGTTCTCTCAAACTCTCATACCAAGAACTGTGTGAGATTCTGATGCGTGAAATGGAAATCAAGGAAAGAACTGCGAAGAAGTATATTGCCTATATGAAAGAGCAACGTATTTTGGCACAAGATACCAATGGTAACTATCAAAAAGGGGAACTATGCCGTACTTAGACCATCAGCCTGAAGACACATGGCAGAAACGCCTGTTTGATAAACTGAAGAATGTGGAAGACAAGCTCGACCGTTTGCTTGTCCTGCGGGAACAGGAAATTGATACAACCGTTCATCCTCCATTGAAACGGGAATACTTGGACATCATCGATGTTTCCAAAATTTTGAAGGTGGAGCAAAAGACTATTTACAACTGGGTTTGGGCAGGGAAAATCCCTTATCTCAAAGCCAATGGCCGATTACTTTTCCTTCGAGAAGAGATAGATGAAATGTTGCAGAAGCGAGACTTATGGTAAAAGTCAGTTCCATACAAGTATGTTGGAAATGTCTTCATGTTCCATTTCATCCTCCTTTTCCTCACAATGGTTGTAATTTTGTCCTATAAGTCAACTATTAGTTTACTTTCGGGAAAATAATTCAACCGTTAGGCTGTAATTACCAAAGTCTTTTGTACCTTTGCGGTTGGTTTTAATTACAGCAAGTAAACTATGAGTGTACTAAAAGGAAAAAAAATAAACCAAATGCTTCAATCCGGGCAAAAGAACGGATTGCTGTTTGCGACATGGCTTGTAGAGCATGGCTATTCCAGACAGTTGTTGAGCAGGTATCGTTCTTCCGGTTGGTTATCCTCTCTATGCAAGGGAGTTATGTACCGCACAGGCGACACGCTGTCCGCTTTTGGTGCTTTGCAGTCCTTCAACGAACAGTTAGGAAAGAGATTTCGTGTTGCGGCGCATTCTGCTTTAGAGCTTTGGGGCTTCAACCATTATGTTCCTATGGGCAAACCCTTGTTAATGGTATCAACGGCAAGTGACAAAATGCCGCAATGGATGAAGCATGACGTTTTCGACCGTGAATTTAAGTTTTTCAAGACAGAAGTATTTGTCCGTGCACAGATAACAACTTTAACATACTTGGACTGGAGGCTGCTTATATCCTCCCCGGAGCAGGCTTTTATGGAATGTCTGTTGCTTACACCGCGACAATATGATTATATGGATTTATTTTATATCATGGAGCAGCTGACCACTCTGCGTCCGAATGTTGTCCAATCGTTATTGGAAACCACAAAACATTACAAAATGAAGAGGCTGTTTCTATATATGGCTGAAAAAGCGGGGCATTATTGGTATAAAGACTTAGACCTTACAAAAATAGATTTGGGGACACATAAACTCCAACTCGTCAAATCCGGTATATATATCAGCAAGTATAAGATGATTGTCCCAAAAGAATTAAACGATTATGAATGATCAACAATATAAAAAACAGGTGGCATTGTTACTACGCATTATGCCCTTGGTTTACAAGATAACGGATTTTGCAGTTCATGGAGGCACAGCTATTAACCTGTTCCACCAGAATATGCCACGTTACTCGGTTGATATTGACCTTACCTATATTCCGATAGAGTCACGCACGGCGAGTTTGGAAAAGATAAATCAATATCTCGGAGAGCTGAAAACAAGTATAGAACGTGCCATTCCCGGAATACATGTGATACATAAATCCAAAGTATGGAAATTGCAATGCACGTATGATGGCGCCACGGTGAAAATAGAGGTAAATGGTACTAAACGGGGCATACTTGGAGAGGTTGAAATCATGGAACTCTGTCCGAAAGCGAAGGAAGAGTTTCAAGCCAACTGTAAGGCACGCATAGTTCCTTATTCTCAATTGTATGGAGGGAAGATTACAGCTGCCCTCAGCCGCCAGCACCCACGTGACATGTTTGACTGCAAATACATGAAAGACCAAACACTTGAAGATGTAAAAGACGGGCTCATCTTATGCTTATTGGGAAGCGACAAGCCTATCGTAGAATCCTTGTCTCCTAATAACATAAACCAAGAGGAGGCACTTGAAAACCAATTCAAGGGAATGTCAGGTATTCCATTTACCTATACAGACTATGAGCAGGCTCGCGAATCCATCATTAAAAAGGTAAATGACAGCCTTACAAATACAGATAAGGAATTCCTCGTTTCCTTTGAGGATGGAACACCACAGTGGGAGAAATGTTGCGCAGGGGATTTAAGCCAATATCCATCCGTACAATGGAAATTGCTGAATATAGGCAAACTCAAGAAACAGGCTCCCGATAAGCACAAAGAGGGAATAGATAAGCTAAAAGGTTATTTACAGGTATAGTGATAAAAGTCAGACATCCATATTGAATGTCTGACTTTTATTTAGCCCCTCGACATGTGTTTAGTGTCTCCACTTGGGTCTGAAACTCTGTAACCGGCTATCCTCTTCTTTATCTTGGACAGGATTATTCTCATTTTTCATTTCGACAGAATAATTATTGTTGGGTAAATTCTCTTCTTGCTCCTTTTCTTCCGTTTCATCTTTTTCCTCATCAGGTGGAGCAAGTGTAAGTGCAATTTTTCTGTCCAGCTCCGCAGCTTCACTTTTAAGTGAGCGAAGCTCGTCCTCTTTTTTCCACGAGCTGTTTGCAATAGTAATGTAAACATCCTTATTGGCTGTTACCTTCTCCATTTCCTTCTCATGCGACTCTATCACTTTTGGAATACGTTCCAAAGCATTAACGAAGTTCTGACAGGCAAGTTTCGGGTCTGTTGCCAACTTACCGTTATTATAGGTATAGTAAATGCTTTCCTGTCCTTTCACAAAGAAGCGGTTCACTGAGCAGTCGAACAAATCCTTGGAAGTGCTCTCTGTCTTGACCATGATGGAAAAGCCGTATATCTCACCGATTTTGTTGTACTCGCCCTTGGTTCGTGCCTTCTCGTCAATCTCCTGTAAACGTGCAGCAATAGCCTTGATGTCGGTACTGTCTTCCACACCCTTGATTATTAGTTTATTGATGGGCTGTCCATCGGTATTACGTTCCACACGCTTCTCAAAGAGAGCTAAGTCAGACTGTGCCTCCTTGATTTTATCCGTATGGAAGGATACAGAACTCTCAATCTCAGCCAACTTGCCCGTTGCGGCGTCACGTTCACGGAGGAAGTTTTTGCGCTCTGACTCCAAGGTGGTGATTTTCTTGTCAAGCCTTGCTTTTTCCAAAAGGTCGGTGTTGCCTGAAAGTACAGCCACATACTCGGAAAAGTTCATTCCACTGTCCTCGTCCATACTTCCCTCATCAATGGTACGACTGCCAAGCGTATTCGTCTTCAGCTGATTGATGAACAGCTGCTTATTGTGCAGCAGGTTGAACTTGTAGCTATCCAAGGAACGCTCTACGGCATAGATAATCACATCGACCTTGTTGTTCGCAAACTCCTTAGCGATAAGGTTTCCCTTACGCACGGCTCGCCCGTTACGCTGCTCCAAGTCCGATGGTCGCCAAGGCGTATCCAAATGATGGATTGCCACGGCACGCTGCTGTGCGTTCACGC
Source organism: Prevotella sp. HMSC073D09 (assembly GCF_001814145.1). Taxonomy (NCBI): domain Bacteria; kingdom Pseudomonadati; phylum Bacteroidota; class Bacteroidia; order Bacteroidales; family Prevotellaceae; genus Prevotella; species Prevotella sp. HMSC073D09. Next base: position 6,396 of record NZ_KV815033.1, read on the forward strand.
CCGTGCCCAACATGGAAGTTGAGCCGAAAATGATGCGGATGTCGCCCCGATTCATGGCATCCACCATTGCTTTCTTTGCCTTCTCATTCTTGCATTCCTGAATGAAGCGTATCTCGTATGCTGGGATATGGTAGTCTTCCACCAACTTTCTTTTGATTTCCGAATAGATATTGAAGTCTCCACCGGGCTTATAAGTACCTAAATCAGAGAAAACAAACTGTGTACCTTTCTGTGCATCGAACTTTCGGTAATAGTCATTGAGCATCTTGGCACAGTGACTTGCCTTGTTGTCGATATGATCTGAGTACCCATTTTCATCAATCATGCGTAAATCAAGGCTCATCTTCCTCGCGTAGTCTGTTGCAATCAGCATCTTTGCTCTTTCCTCACTCTCACTCAGAGGTGCTCGTCCCAAGATTGTGGCATCGCCACTCTTGGCAAACTCCATCAGCTTGCCGATAAACACCTCTTGCTCGGGTGTCGGCGGAATGTTATGCAGTATCTCATTCTTTTCCGGGCGGTCGATACCGATGTCCTTGGCAGTGCGAAAATCGCAAATCTCCGCATAAAACGCCGCAAGCTCCGGCACCTTGATGAAGGTACGGTAACGTTCCTTTTGGATAATCTCATTGGTGATGGAGAACTCGTAGTCAGTCGACTTCTTGGCAAAGACGGCTGCCCATGCATCAAAACTGTTGATACCCTGCTTTTCCAAAGCCTGCGGACGCAGATACTTGAACAGAAGATACAGTTCCGTCAGACTATTGGAAATGGTCGTTCCCGAAAGGAAAGTCGCTCCCAAGTCCTTGCCGGACCTCTCCTGTATGGTACGAATGGCAAAGAGCATGTTTAAGGCACGCTGTGAACCATCAGGATTGCCCAAGCCCGACACACGGTCGTGGCGGGTATTGAACATCAGGTTCTTGAACTGGTGGCTTTCATCGACAAAAAGGTGGTCGATACCCATCATCTTGAAGTCCACGGCATCGTCTTTTCTTTCGGCGATGCTGTCCTGTATGTTCTGCAACTTGGCTTCAAGTGTCTGCTTGCGCTTCTCCAAGCCTTTGAGCATACCACGGGAGATGTCTCTTCCTTGTTGTCGCAACACTTCGAGATTCTCTTCCACGGAGTCCAGTTCCTTTTGCATAATCGCTTCCTGTATCTCCAAGGCCTGCGGTATCATACCGAACTGTTCATGTGTAAGTATAATACAGTCCCAATCGTTGTTCTTGATGTCGTTGAAAATACGTTGGCGGTTCTGCTTATTAAAATCGTTCTTGCCCGGATAGAGTACCTTAGCATTAGGATAAGCTTTCCTAAAGGTGTCGGCAATATCAAAGACGTTTGCTTTCAGTCCGATAATCATTGGTTTGTTCGCCAGTCCCAAGCGTTTCATCTCGTAGGCTGCCGTACACATAATCAAGGTCTTACCCGCACCCACCTCGTGGTCACATATACCGCCACCGTTGGTCTTGAGCATCCATACCGCATCCTTCTGACTTTTGTAGAGGTCAGCAATACCCAACCTTTTCAGGTCAAGGTCGGGAAACGTTTGGTGCGTACCGTCAAAGTTTGGTCGCACAAAACAATTGAAAAGGCGGTTGTACCTGTCGGAGAGTTGTTGTTTGAAGGTATCGGGTGTGCGTCCGAGCCAATCGACAAAGCCTTGCCTGATTTCCTCAATCTTGGCATTTGCCATCTGTATGGCATGTCCGTCCCTTACTTTGATAGTTTTCGTCTCTCCCGTAACCTTGTCCGTCATCTCCTTGCTCTTGTTGATGTCGGGAATGGTATTGTGTAGGGCATGCTTTAAGAGATTGATGCCGTCATAGCGGCGGAACTCTCCCTGTACGGCATACTTGTGCCAGATATTGGCATTCTTATGGTCACATACAATGCTGTACTCGTCCATGTTGGAATGATAGGACACGCCAATGTCTGTCCCGAAGAACTCCGAAGCGAACCTGCCATAGACCTTGGCAGGTATCCAGCGTTCACCGAGATTAAAGTCAAGGTCTGCAAATGGAATGGGTGTAGGCGTGGCTGCACGTAAGGCAGCAAGGCTCTGCTTTGCCTCTTCGTGTTCGGGATGGTCCAAGAGCCACGACTCGATACGCTCCGCCTTTTCTATTACATTGCCTGAAATGAACTTGTCCGCCACTTCGTAGGCATTCTCTTCGGGATTGAAATAGATGCGACCTTCCAAGGAAGATATGATGTCGCTTTCCTCCATATCAGGTAAAAGCGAACTCATGTAGTCAAGTTCCACCGTGCCGTACTTGTTGAGCGATGCGCCCAAGGCTTCCATCGAGTCTGCGGCGATAGTCAGTTCTGTGGTGGAAAATGCCGTGGGATGGTCGAAGATGTCCGCCTTGACGTACCTGCCGTTCTCGGAGCGTTCCAAGAAGAGCATTTCCACGCCTGTGGCATCCATTTTGATGATGTCGGTGTTCGCCTTCTGGTTGAAGTAGCCCCAGCGTGCAACATAGTCATCATACAAGTGATTGAGCCTGCCGCGGTCTTCCTTGTCTTCTGCATGGTTCTCTGCCTCGTAGTCATAGAGACGGTGATAGCACTCCCGTATCTCGATATAGCTTTTTAGGCGGGAAAGCTGGGCATACGGCAAGTCCATCGGGTTAAAGGTGGGATGTCGCTTTAAGTCAGAAAGAAACCCCATCTGACCTTTCTGCACGACAATGGAGCCGTCTCTCAGGTGAGAGTCCGGCGAAGAGAGAAAAGGGCGTGGGGAAGCGTCAAACTCTTTTCTGACTTCTGCTATCGGCTGCGGCTTGCGCTCCTCGGCTTCGTTCATGAAGTCGAAAAGGGATGGCTCACGTGAAGAGGAAGAAGCCGCTTTCCTGCTGCCACGGGTACGCCGTTGAGGAATGGCCGCTGCCTTTTGTATCTTGGACTCCGATGGTTTCTGGGGAGCAGTTTGAGTTATAGGACGGCGCACCTGTGAAGTTCCTGAATTATCCTTGATTTCATGGTTCACACGGGTAACTTCTCTTGTCCAAAGACTGTATTCCTCCGGGGCAAATAGTGACAGCTGCTCCGGTTGTCCGATGTCTTCCATGTTATTGTCCACCACCGGATGATGATCGTCGTCAAAGAATATCGTCTGCCCGTTCATCTCTCTCGGGGCTTCAATATCCGTACGGATTTCTTGTGGTTCCTGCTCGTATTGATGATGAAGTGTCAAGGCGGGTACGCCTTCGGGCGCAGGTTCTATAGTCATGGAAGGCTGTTCTGATACGAATTGTTGTGGGGCAGATTTTGATGATGACGGCTGTAATGGGATTGTCTCGCCGTTAGGAACGGTATTTTCCATTATCTGCGTATCGTTCTCAGAAGCAATGGTTACAGTCTCCTTAACCTTATTCTCTGTTTCTGCCTTTGTTATCACTTCTTCCTTGATTTCCTCTGCCACCACTTCTTCTTTGGTATATTGTCCCCTGACTATTTCTTCCAGTTCGGCTATCTCGTGCAATTTCTTAGGAGAGAAGTACAGGTCACGTTCAATCCCCAATCCTCTTACCTTCACGCCTTCCATCTCATCGAGGGACATATTGCCAAGCTCCCAGCCATGACCCATCGTGACAGCACCGAAACCAATGCGGCTCTTAGGGTCATATTCCAGAAGGTAGGCTGTGTATGCTCCCATAGGGAAGAAATAGCGTGCATAGGCAACCTTATCGCCTATGAGTTCCTTTTCCGTGCTGTAAAGTTTAGGCAGTTGCTTTCTGATACTGTCGGGCATGAGGTTATAGGCATCGTTTATTCCCTTGTCTTCAGTCTTTGTCTTCTCTGTTTCTTCTTTCCGACTTATGGTAATACCCAACTTGCGAAGCTGTTTCTCCGCTTCTGCCTCTCGCTCTGCCTCTGTCATTGGTATACCTGTTTCATATAGTTTACGGTCGATACGTTGTCCCATTTCAAGGGAGAGCCGTGTTCGGAGACTTTCTGCCATTTCCTCAATCCCTCCTGTGAACCGATACTCCCATGCCGGTCTTCCATAAGGGTCTGTACCCATTATGCGCTCTGTGGCAATGGTGCGATGAGAAATGTCCTTCCAATCTCCTACAAAAAGTGAGTTATGCTTGAAGACGACAGAAGAGCCTTCTTCCTTGGGAACGGAAACGGTTTCTACGAACTGCTGTTCAATACCTTCGCTGATTTCTTTACCTGTCTGCTTCTGCAGGACGATGAGGTCACTGCCCACGTCCGTTCCTGCATTGTCTGAAAACATACCTGATGGCAGTCGGAGAGCGGAGATAAGGCGGCTGTTCTGCATGAGGTAACGGCGTATGGCTTCATTGCGGGGACTGTCCAAAACGCCCTGTGAGGTGATGAATGCCAGCAAGCCACCTTCCTTGATGCAGTCCAGACCTTTCACGAAGAAGTAATTGTGAATGGCACGTGTGGACTCACGTTTAAGAGTGTCCTTACCTTTGCTATACTCTCGGTCATAGACCATGAAATCCCCGAAAGGAATGTTACTTGTAATAAGGTCGTATTTATCCTTGTCTTCTATCTCTCCAATAGCCTCAAAAGGCTCATTTCGAACGAAAATATTGCCTTTGCCATACGGGTACAGGGCTTGGCTGATATGAGCAGTAAGCAGGTCTTTTTCCATTGCATCTACAACTCCCGCTTGCCTTGCAAAGGTCTCAGCAAATGCTCCCATGCCAGCCGAAGGATCCAAACATCGACGTATGGGTACATTTACAGAAGTGAGAGCATCGGCAATGGCGGTGACAATACGAGTATCGGTATAGAAGGAGGTCAGTACACTTGCCTTGATGCTCTCCCAATACCGCTTGGCAGTGTTGGCATCTACGGCTTCACGATAAATCATCTGTTTGAGCTGCTGTGTCGGTTCAAAGAGATTCTGTTCAGACTTGCTCCAATAGCGTATGTCATCGGGGTTATCTGTGCGGTTGAGTACACATTTCAAACCACCGAAGCCCTGATAGTTTCGTAAAATACTTTTTTCAGCTTCGGTGGCTTCGCGGCGTTCCTTTTCTAAGCGCAAGACCACACGGATAGCTTCCGTGTTGGCTTGCAGGACTTCTTTCTTATTGTATGCCATAAGGTATAACTTTTTCTATTATGGGAATAACTACTCTGATACCAAAGCTTGACCGTAATGTCAGACTTTAGTATCAGAAATGAAGTAGTATGCTATTTCCGTTTTTTGTTTTGGTCAAACTCAAAGGTGGTGGTATAATCGTCCTTCAAAACCAGTCGGGCATTGAATTTCTTGCCTGCCTTGCTGGTCAAATTTTTGAGGACTGGTGTTCGCCCTGTGGTCAGCAACTCCTGGATATTATCTTCAGAGAGAAGTGTACCACAGACTTCACGAAACACGTGGAAGCCACAGGTCTCATGCCTACACTTGGCTACCTTGGCATAGATGCCAACACTCTGCTGTCCGCATTTTGGGCAGCGGTAGACAGGATAGGACTTCTGCTCTGAAGAAAGTGAGAGGAGTTCCTCGCAGATTGTTTCCACGTATGAGTTGATGCCTTGTGAGAACTTATCAGATGGTATCTTTCCTGCTTCAATAGCGGCAAGGGCAAGTTCCCAACTGCCTGTCATCTCCGCATTGGCAATTTTCTTATCTTTGACAATCTCATAGACTGCCAGGCCTTTCTCGGTAGGTATGATGGCTTTCTTGTCCCTTCGGATATAGTCACGGAGAATAAGCGTCTCGATGATGTTGGCACGGGTGGCAGGTGTTCCGATACCACATTCTGCCATCGCCTTCTTACTTTCTGCATCTTCGACCTCTTTCCCTGCATTTTCCATCGCAGAAAGCAAGGTCGCCTCCGTATAGAGCGGTTTGGGTTTGGTCTTGTATTCTGTGATTTCTGCATTGAGTAATGGTAGGGTTTCCCTTTCCGTTAGGTCAGGTAATGAAGACAAAACCTGCTCATCACCGTCCTCTTTCTTCTCTGCTTCAGTAGCCTTGTCTTTCTGCACGGCTTTCCAGCCCAAGGAGATACTACGGCACGCCTTCCAAGTAAAAGTACTGTTACCATCGGTAAACACCGCCTGCATACGTTCTTCTTCCGAATTCGGGGAAAAGGCTTCAATGAAGCGATTGACCACCATTTGATAGACAGTTTTTTCATCTGTCGACAATCCTGATGGCGTTTCACCTGTAGGGATGATGGCGTGGTGGTCGGTTATCTTGGCATTGTCCACCGAATGGCGGTTAAGCGGAGTCGGAAGTGTTTCTCTTATCTTGCGCAGCAGGACGGGTACTTCCTCGAAAACATCCTCGCTGATGTATCGGCTGCCAGTACGGGGATAGGTCGTGATTTTCTTCTCATAGAGGCTCTGGGCTATCGAGAGGGTCTTGTCTGCAGAAAAGCCGTGGCGCCTGTTGGCATCTTTCTGCAAGGCAGTAAGGTCGTACAAGAGTGGTGGTGCGGTATGCCCCACCTGTCTTGTGACCGACTCTACTTTAAGCCGGCTCTGACTGCGAAGTGCAGCGAGGGCAGTCTGTGCAGATGCTTCATTTTCATAGTCTTTACAGCCAACGGCTTTTATCGACAAGCCCTCTTTTTCTGTGTGAACGGATAATTTCCAATAGGGTACGGAAGAAAAATCACGGTTCTCAATGTACCGACGGCAGACCATTGCCAAAGTCGGGGTCTGTACCCGTCCCAAGGAATAGCCGCCTTTGCGGGCGATAGACAATGCACGGCTTGCATTGATACCCACGAGCCAGTCGGCTTCGCTTCTTGCCTTGGCGGAATAATAGAGATTGTCGTAATGGCTTCCCGGTTTGAGATTGGAGAGTCCCTCACGGATAGCCTTGTCGGTAAGAGAACTTATCCAAAGGCGGTCGAAAGGCTTGTGGCAATTGAGATAGGAATAGATGTATCTGAAGATGAGCTCACCTTCACGTCCTGCATCGGTGGCGACAATGATGCGGTCAGCCTTGTCAAAGCAGGAACGTATCACTTTGAGTTGCTTCAATGCTGCTGGATCGGATATATACTCCTTGTCCTTACGTACTTGTCGTGCCACTAACTGAAAGGGATTGGGACGGATGGGCAAGTCCTCACGCTTATAAGCGGAAAAACCGTAGGCTTCGGGCATGGCAAGGGCGATGAGGTGTCCCATTGCCCAAGTGACGAGATACCCACCTCCTTCTAAATATCCGTCCTGCTTGCTGTTTGCCCCGATAATGCGTGCAATATCTCTGGCTACCGAGGGTTTCTCGGCAATAATACAAGTTGTCATAGTCGGTAATAGAATTAAGGGTTACATCTTACGTCCACGGGACTTCTTCTGCTTGTTTTCGTCCTGCTTTTGCTTCTGCTCGGCAGTAGGCTGTGTCTGTCCCGTTTTGAGAGGCTCTTTCACATTCTTGGTGGCTTCGTTGGTCTTGCCGTGGTTGTTCACGGCTACCTGCGTCTTGTGTTCCTCGGCTACGGCAACCACCTTTTCTTTGCCGGTTTCCTGCTTCTTTTCAGGATTCCACTTGTAAAAACGTGGGCGGTTCTGTTCCTTGTCCATGCGAACGTATGCGTTGAAAGGTTGTCCCTGTTTGTCCACCATATTCTTTAGATATAGTGTACGACCGCTGTCCAAGGCTTCACGCTGTTTTTCTGATAACTCTAAGCCGCAAAGCTTATGCGGGACGCCTTGCTGCTGTGTCTGCTGCTGGCGTTCCTTAAATCCACGGTTATTGTCAAAGATGAACTCAATGCCTTTCTTCTCGGCATTGACCTGCAGGGTGGCGTTGAAAGACTTGCCGCTCTTGGCAGTCATGCCTTCCACCTTCACGGCTTTGCCTTCCACGAGGTCCTTGTACTGGGCATCGGAAAGTGTCACGCCTTTGATTTCCTTGGGGATGTTCACACGGTCGGCACGCAGGGCTACAATTTCGTTGGTCTGCGGGTCGATAGAGACGTAGGCAGAGAAAGGTTTAGCGTTCTTGGGAGTTACTTCGATAGTTTTACCGAGATTGCCCGTAGTGAGAAGTTGCTCCTTTTCTTCGGGAGAGAACTTGTAACCCATATAGGGAAAGTCAAGCTGTGGTTCTTTTCTCAAAGGATGAATTGCCAAACCGATATTGCCGTTATCGTCCGTACGGAACGCAAGGCGGGCTTCGGTGTAGATAGTAGTGTCTCCAATAGGTACGGCAATCGTCAAGAGATTACTCTTCTGCCAATTGAGCATTTTGTCCAATTCTCCGCTCTGTTCCAATCGCTCACGGGTAAGTCCGAGATTATCGAGTTGCTTCCAATCAATCTTCGACTCATCGATGGCAGTAGCATTCTTCTGCTGGGGCAGATAGTCCTCAAAGGGAACGCCCATCTTTGCCAGTTGCTGTTTGCTTTCGGGCTTTTCACGGCTTTGTAGCATGGTACGCAGGTTGTCCACGCCCTGCTCCACATTGTCTGCCAATACCTTGTATAATCCGAAGTGAGTCGGGTTATTGAACTGTTTGAGGAAGTTGGTCATGAAGTTTTTGAGAAGTCCGTCCTTGTTATTGAACTTTAGGAACACTGCTTGGTTGGCAGCGACAGCCTCTGTTGTTTTAAGGTTTCCCTTGTCGTCAATACCAGAAACTACGGAGAGTTTTCCTGCTTCCTTTTCGTTCTTTACTTCCGTGCGGTTTTCCAAGACCAGCACGTAATTGTCATTGCTGTTTGATTCCATTGCTTGATAATTTTAATGATGAATACTGTTATCAAGCAGCTAAATTATAGGTATATGAAGAGATAAAAAAGTTTTTGGGAAAAGCGGGAAATAAAGGGAATTAATGTGAAATAATTGTTGTTCTGTAATACTTGAAGGCGAAAGCACTCAGCCACATATTCATTTCGAGCCAGTTCACGCTGCGCTCTGCCGTCTGCCGATAGCATTGTTCTCCACGCTTTCCATAGCGTCCCATCTGCGTGAAATTGCATATCCTTGGGATGACCATCAAAAGAAAAAGCATTTCCATGACGTTTGTTTGAATACTTTTGCTTAACTTTGCTCCATCTTCGGCACTAAATGCTGCTTTGCAGAGCTTCATATATATCGGCTAATCAAGTATCGGATTTTCAAGGAAATTGAAAATGTAGTCCCTGCATT
>NZ_KV815034.1:0-1328 GCF_001814145.1 Prevotella sp. HMSC073D09
TTTACCGACGTCATCAATGGCATCATCAAAGTGCCTGAGAATCCCGAAACGCAGAACTACGTACCCACGGGCATCAGCGAACTCAAAGCAGCCGACCCGAGTGCCGGCATCACAACGGTGAGCGCGCCCACCGCCAATCAAAGCGGAACGGCAGCACTAAGCTATCCCTTTGAACTGCCCAAAGGACGGGCGGGCATGCAGCCGAGCGTGGGTCTGCAATACAGCAGCGACGGCGGTTCTTCTTATGTGGGTTACGGTTGGAGCCTTCCTCTGCAAAGCATCGACATCGAAACCCGCTGGGGTGTTCCCCGTTTCGATGCCGATAAGGAAAGCGAAAGCTACCTGCTCATGGGCAGCAAGCTCAACGACCGCACCTACCGCACCACTGATGCACCAGCGAGAACCAAAGACAAACGTTTCTATCCGCTTGTAGAGGGCGGCTTTGCCAAGATTATCCGCAGGGGCGACAGTCCGCAGAACTACACGTGGGAAGTAACCTCCAAAGACGGTACTGTGTCTTATTTCGGAGGCGTGGACGGTACGGTGGACGAAGGTGCCGTGCTCAAAGACGGCAATGGCAACATCCTGCGCTGGGCACTTTGCAAGACGCAAGACACCCACGGCAATTTCGTTTCTTACAAATACCGCAAACGCAGCGACAACCTTTATCCCGAAACCTACCGCTATACGGGCAGCAAAGACGAGGAGGGAGCTTATAGCGTACAGTTCGCTTTCAAGTGGGATGCGCGCAAGGATGTGGTCAAGAGCGGTCGTTTGGGTGTGCTGCAAACCGACGATGCCCTGCTCGAACGCGTGGAAGTGAAGCACAACAGCGAGCTGCTGCGCGCTTATGCGCTTCATTATAAGGAAGGTGTCTTTTCCAAAACGCTTTTGGACAGCATTGAGCAATTAGATAGTAAAGACAATCATGTTGCAACACAAACGTTCAGTTATTATAATGACATAACAAAAGGCATTTTCTCCGATACGCCCGTAATTTATACGGCAGAAAAGGACAACTATGGCCGGCTTGTTAAATTGCACATCGGGAACTTTGACGAAAGGCTTTCCCTTCTCGGCGGCGGCTCTGCCAAAGGAAACACAGTAGGTGGCGGTGTCATGGTCGGGGCCGGCTGGGGTCCGGCGTCGGTTAATGCGGGCGGTTCTTATTCTTACACCAAGACGAACAACGAAGGACGCATCGCCCTTGTAGACATCAACGGCGACGGCATGCCCGACAAGGTGTGGAAAGGTGCGGACGGCAGGTTGCATTATCGATTGAACCAAAATAAAGACCTTCGCCATCCGTCTTTCGGAGACAAGATGAC
>NZ_KV815035.1:0-1437 GCF_001814145.1 Prevotella sp. HMSC073D09
CTCCCAGCTTTCATGGCTTGACGGGCGGTGTGTACAAGGCCCGGGAACGTATTCACCGCGCCATGGCTGATGCGCGATTACTAGCGAATCCAGCTTCGTGGGGTCGGGTTGCAGACCCCAGTCCGAACTGAGACGCACTTTAAGGATTGGATGGCATTCGCATGCCACCTACTCTCTGTATGCGCCATTGTAACACGTGTGTAGCCCCGGACGTAAGGGCCGTGCTGATTTGACGTCATCCCCACCTTCCTCACACCTTGCGGTGGCAGTATCTCCAGAGTGCCCGGCATCACCCGATGGCAACTGAAGACGGGGGTTGCGCTCGTTATGGCACTTAAGCCGACACCTCACGGCACGAGCTGACGACAACCATGCAGCACCTCCGCGGCAGCCCCGAAGGGCCTCATCCTCTCGGAATCGTTCCGCCGCAGTTCAAGCCCGGGTAAGGTTCCTCGCGTATCATCGAATTAAACCACATGTTCCTCCGCTTGTGCGGGCCCCCGTCAATTCCTTTGAGTTTCACCGTTGCCGGCGTACTCCCCAGGTGGGATGCTTAACGCTTTCGCTTGGTCACCGGCCACACAGGCCGACAACGAGCATCCATCGTTTACCGCGTGGACTACCAGGGTATCTAATCCTGTTCGATACCCACGCTTTCGAGCATCAGCGTCAGTTGCGCTACAGTAAGCTGCCTTCGCAATCGGAGTTCTTCGTGATATCTAAGCATTTCACCGCTACACCACGAATTCCGCCTACTTTCGGCGCACTCAAGCCCCCCAGTTCGCGCTGCAAGTCGGATGTTGAGCACCCGCATTTCACAACACGCTTAAGGGGCGGCCTACGCTCCCTTTAAACCCAATAAATCCGGATAACGCCCGGACCTTCCGTATTACCGCGGCTGCTGGCACGGAATTAGCCGGTCCTTATTCATGCGGTACCTGCAAAAACCCACACGTGGGCTCATTTATTCCCGCATAAAAGCAGTTTACAACCCATAGGGCCGTCATCCTGCACGCTACTTGGCTGGTTCAGGCTTCCGCCCATTGACCAATATTCCTCACTGCTGCCTCCCGTAGGAGTCTGGACCGTGTCTCAGTTCCAGTGTGGGGGACCTTCCTCTCAGAACCCCTACCGATCGTTGCCACGGTGGGCCGTTACCCCGCCGTCAAGCTAATCGGACGCATCCCCATCCCTCACCGCAAAGCCTTTCGTCCAAATCGGATGCCGTCAATGGACAACATACGGTATTAGTCCGACTTTCGCCGGGTTATCCCGTGGTGAAGGGCAGGTTGGATACGCGTTACTCACCCGTGCGCCGGTCGCCATCAGGGATTGCAAGCAACCCCCATGCTGCCCCGCGACTTGCATGTGTTAAGCCTGTAGCTAGCGTTCATCCTGAGCCAGGATCAAACTCTCCATTGTAAAATGTCTGCGCAT
>NZ_KV815036.1:0-17337 GCF_001814145.1 Prevotella sp. HMSC073D09
CCTAAGAGGGAATTAACTGAATTACCCTAATTATCGTATTTAACGAAGAAAACGGCCACTAGGAAAAAGACTAAAAGCTGGCAGTTAACGGCCAATTGGGTTTGTAATCGAAAGTAGTTGGTTTGGGGAATGGCACGATTGTTTAGAATAAAAGCCTATGTTGCCTTACATAATGCTTTATAGTAAAAGATAATTCTTTTGGGAAATTGTTCTTTTCTTGTTCCCCTAAAAGTGCGTTTTCTCGCCATGACAATGTTCGAGCAAGCTCGACATTGTTCATTTGGCTTAACGAAAACGTTCATCTTTCGTGTTTCGACATAAACACGCCCATGTTGACACAAGAACATAAGAAACATAATGAAGTGCTCTTTACTTTTTCCTCATTATATGCCACTGGAAAGATACTTTCAACTTGCAAAGCATGTATTGAAAGTTCTCCCGCCAGGTCACCTTTTCGAGGCATCACCACGTTTTGCCACAGACAAATGCAGTAGAATTTCAGAATTTATCGTATCTTTGTCTAATACTTCGTATATGGGAGGAGTGCTTATCTTGGTATTGCATCACAAGTACAATAAACTCCTCTCAATTGATAGAAAGATTAAAAGTAAAGACTACGCCATAAACTTTGTGGTATGTTTTCAACCAGATAGCGAACTAAAAACGCGTACACGATGAGCATAACAGACACCATTACCAACGAATTGAAAGCCCAAGGAAGTGCAGAGAAGGCGGCGCATTTAAGCTATTTCTTCAAGACGGGCAAGGGACAATACGGCGAGAACGACCGCTTTTTGGGCGTTACCGTACCCGAAACGCGCCGTGTGGCTAAGGCGCATGCCAGTGTGGATATGGCCGATTTGCAACAACTCATTCAGTCCGAGTGGCACGAAGTGCGCCTTTGCGCCTTGTTCATTCTTACGATTCAGTTCAACAAAGGCGACGAACCGACGCGCACAAAGCTTGTAGATTTTTATTTAAGCAACACCCAATACATCAATAATTGGGACCTCGTGGACCTTGCCGCGTGGGAAACCATCGGCACTTACTTGCTAGACAAGCCGCGCGACTTGCTTTATCGCCTAGCCGAAAGCCCCTTGTTATGGGATAACCGCATCGCGATGGTGTCTACTTACGCCTTTATCAGGCAAGGACAACTAGACGATACTTACGCCTTGGCCGAGAAAATGATGGGGCATAAGCACGACCTGATGCACAAAGCCATTGGCTGGATGTTGCGCGAGGCAGGCAAACGCGATGTGGAAAGACTTCGCCTGTTTGTGGAAAGCCATCGCTTGGAGATGCCCCGAACCATGTTGCGCTATGCCATCGAGAAGTTTTCGCCCGAAGAGCGTAAGCACCTGATGCGCAAAGGGTGACGTGTTAAGAGGGGGATAACAAAAAGTGGAGGGTTGCCAACGCAGCCCTCCACTTTTGTATATGTACCTTTTGGGGATGGTTTTCTACATGCTTTTCACGGCTTTGGCCAATTGTTCAAGGGCCTGTTGAAGTATGGCGCGAGGTGTTCCTACATTCAATCGCATGTGCGACTCGCCACCTGGGCCAAACATTTCGCCGTCGTTCATGGCCAAATGGGCTTTGTCTACGCATAGGTCTAGCAACTGGGCGTGGTCTAGTTTCAGTTCGGTAAAGTCGAGCCACACCAAGAAACTAGCCTGCGGGCGCAGTGGTTTAACACCTGGGATATGCTTTTTGCAAAACTCTTCTACGAAAAGCACATTGCCCTCAATATATTTCAGCATTTGCTTGCGCCACTCGTCGCCTTGCGTAAAGGCCGCAATGGTGGCAATGGGCGCAAAGATGGTGGGTTCGTTCAGTTCGTTTGCCGAGAGCCAACGGAAAAATTTGGTGCGCAATTCGGCATTGGGAACGATGGCAAACGAACTGACAATGCCTGCTATGTTGAACGTTTTAGAGGGTGCGCCAAAGGTGATGGAGATGTCTGCCGCACGCTGGCTCACGGTGGCGAAGGGCGTATGGCGATTGCCAAACAAGGCCATGTCGGCGTGTATCTCATCGCTAATCACAAGGATGTTGCGCTCGTAACAGAAGTCGGCCAAGCGTTGCAGCGTTTCCTTAGACCATGTTTGCCCTGCCGGATTGTGTGGGTTGCACAGCACAAATACCTTGCATTGCTCGTCGCAAACGGCCTCGAGGTTGTCAAAGTCCATTTCGTAATAGCCTTCGGCATTGCGTTTCAGTGGGTTGAACACCACTTCGCGCCCGTTGGCTATTGGCGTAAGGCGGAACGGATGGTACACGGGCGGCTGTATAATCACCTTTTCGCCAGGGCGTGTAAACACGTTTATTACAAAACCGATGCCCTTAACGATGCCTGGGATGTAGGTTAGCCACTCGCGTTGTACCTGCCATTGGTGTTGGCGTTGCTGCCAGCCAATGATGCTCTGCCATAGCTCGTTGGGCGTTGTTGTGTAGCCAAAGATGGGGTGTTCCAATCGCTTACGTAAGGCATCAACGATGAAAGGCGGCGTGGCAAAGTCCATATCGGCCACCCAAAGGGGCAAAAGGTCGTCGCGCCCCCAACGTGGTTTTAGGGCGTCGTGCTTGATGTCGCCGCTGCCTTTGCGGTCGATTATTTGGTCGAAGTTGTAGTTGTGCATGATAATTGTCGGCCTCACACCTCCCTCTCTTTAAGGGTGGAGGGGAGTGATATGCCTCGTTTTTGTCGTTATGGATTAATAATGATGTTTGCGGGTAGCTCTTTTGCCGAAGAGTTAGCCTAACGCTTGTTTGATGTCTTCCAACAGGTCGTCCACGTCTTCCAATCCAATGCTCAGTCGGATAGTCGTGTCCAACACGTCCATCTCTTGGCGTTCTTTGTCCGAGAACGAGCCGTAAATGGTGCTGGCAGGATGGATGGCCAGTGTGCGATTGTCGAAAAGATTGGTGGCGCGGTGGATGAGTTTAAGCTTGTTTATCATGTCGAAACATGCCTCCTTGCTCTCCAAGTCGATGGTTATCATGGCGCCGGCGGTGTTGCCAAACTGCTTTTTGGCCAAGTGGTGGTAGGGATTGTCGGGCAGTCCTACGTAGTTAACGCGTTTAATCTGCGGCAGGGCCTGCATGCGGATGGCCAGTTGTAGGGCGTTGGCGGCCTGAATGCGATAGCGTGCATCGAGAACTTCTAGGCCGACAGTTTGCAGATAGGCCGCTTGGGGAGTCATGTAGGCACCGAAGTTGAAGAGCAATTCGCCACGTAGGGCATGGCCCAAACGTTCGCATGTGCCGTAATCAATAACCAATCCGCCCAAGGATGTTGCTCCGCCACTGATGTATTTGGTGCTGGAAACCACTTCGGCATCCACACCGAGAGCCTTTGCCGAGAACTCGGTAAAGGGAATAAGCGTGGTGTCGGCCACCACAGGGATGCCCCGTGCGTGGGCTAATGCCGCCAAAACCGGCAGGTCTACCACCTCTAATTGTGGGTTAGACATTATTTCTAAGTACACGCAGCAGGTGTTGTCGTCGAGTAAAGGTTCCACTTCGGCAGGCTTGGTAAGGTCGCACAGGCGCGCTTCTACGCCGAAACGTTTGAGTGTGGAGGTGAGCAACGAGTAGGTGTTGCCGAACATGTGGCGCGAACTGACGATGTTTTTTCCTTGTTCGGCCAGTGCAATAAACACGGCACTGATGGCTGCCATGCCCGAATTGAAGGCCACAACGTCTGTTGCGCCGGTGATGCCCTTTACTCGGCGTTCGAAGTTTTCAACCGTCGGGTTGCCTACACGCGAGTAATCGGGTGCCGCAATGCGACCGCAAAACACGTCGGACATGGTTTGGGCATTGTCAAACTCGTAGGCCACGGTGTTGTAAACGGGCATGCTCAGGGCATCGTAAGCATCGCGGCGTTTGTAGGCTTGGTGTATGGCGCGCGTTGTTTTCCTCATTATTATATGTTTAGTTGAAGTTGTTACACTTGCTTAATACCATTGCACGGCGTTGCCATAGCCACTGCGCTTGTCGTATTTAAGGGCATCGGTAAGCGTGGAGGCATTACAACGGAAGGTGAAGTTGTAGCTGGTGTATGGGGCCAAAACCACCGAACAGCTCATGCTGAAACAGTGAAGGTCGCGTTGTAGCGAGGCCGTGGTCATGGATATTTTCTTGTTTTCGAAGTCGTAACCCGACGAGAAACTGATGTTCCAACCTTCGCTCAGGCGTATGTTGCCGCTCATGTTGAGTGTTTGCGTAAACTTATAGGGGTAGCGCATGGTTTTGTAGTTGAACTTGGAGCGGTCTGTGTTCTCGCTCATCGTTACTCCATAA
Organism: Prevotella sp. HMSC073D09; assembly: GCF_001814145.1. Classification (NCBI taxonomy): domain Bacteria; kingdom Pseudomonadati; phylum Bacteroidota; class Bacteroidia; order Bacteroidales; family Prevotellaceae; genus Prevotella; species Prevotella sp. HMSC073D09. Next base: position 4,309 of record NZ_KV815036.1, read on the forward strand.
CCAAAGGTTAGCGACCACGGCATGGAGAATTTCATGTATCCGTCTTCGTCGGTCTCGGTCTTTCCGCCGTCGTTAGGATTAGCGGCACCGCGTTGTCCTTCAACCATGTCGTCGTCGATGTTGCTTTCTATGTTCGTATCAATGCCTTCGTCGCTTTTGTTTGGTTTCTTATCGTCGTCTTTCGCCTTTTTGCCGAACAGCTTAGCCAGTTTTTCGGGCGTAAGTGTAAACGAAACGTTTTGCGACATGCCTTGGAAACGGCCAAACCTACCGCGCCCCCACTCGGTATGCGTGCCCACGTATGGGTTTCCGTCTTTGTCTAATTCGTAGGCATAGGTGGCAAATACGGCGTTCATGCTGAACGTGTAGTTCTTCCACCACTTTAATCTAAGGCGCATACTAAGGTCGCTCCACGGTCTGCTTTCGGCCGCCATGTTGTACGACATGGATGCACCCAGCTCATCGATGAGTGAAATCTTCTTAAATCCGGTTGAATCTTTGTCGGACCTTATTTTCATTTCGATGTTGTTTCCGACGTCGAACGACACGCTACCTGTTTTTCCTCGGCCTGGTACGCCAAAGAGCGAACCCTCGAAAGGCGAGTATTCAACAAGCGAAACGTTACCCGCCGCGTCTGTTTTTTGGTAAGTGGCGTAGTATCCGTAACGCGCCGAGCCGAAGTCGGGGGCGTAACTGAAACTCACTTGCGGCGTGAAGACGTGGCGAATGGCCACAATCTTATCGCCAAACAGCTTGCGACTGGGTGTCCAAAAACCGTAAAGCTTGGTGTTGGCCGATACGCTCATGCGCCAATCGTACACGTTGTGGAAACCGTAAGTGGTGTCGCGGAGTTCTTTTTGTTGGGCGATGTCCCACGAACGGTTAATCTTATTGGTGTACATACGGTCGGTAAACGACAACGATGGGTTGAGGCTGAGGTAGTTGAACAGCGTAAACGACCCGCTGATGGGCACGCTGTGCATCATTCCGTTGCGCCAATCCTTTACCAAATTCGAGCGTAACAGGCGGTCTTCTTTCGTGTTTATCGAGTTGCTTAGTTGGCCCGTGTAGCTCATCGAAATCTTTTCGTACCACCGTTCCTTACCCACGGCGTGCTTGCGTTTAAAGGGATTAAAGCGCGCAATGGAGATGTTGAGGTCGGGTAGGGTAAGTGCGATGCTCGAGTCGCGCATGTTTTGCGATAGGTTTCCCGTTGCGCTGAGCGTTAGTCCGATGCTCGAAAAGCCCGTACTCCAACTAACGGATGATGTTCGTGTGCTTTGTGTAAGCGCTTGGGGATTGTAAAGGCTGTTCATGTTGTTGCGCTCGTAGCTGGTGGAGGCAAAGTTAACACTTCCCGAAAGGTTGCTGAAAGGATTGGCCTTGGGGTCTTGTCGGTGGCTCCATTGCAGCTTAAAGCTGGTTTGCGACGAGTAATCGGGCAGTCCCTTATCGCCCGTCTTTGTGTTTTGGTAGCTAAAATAGAAGCTGCCGTTGTAGCGATAACGCTTGCGATAGTTTGTTGCAGCCGATATTCCCCACGAACCTTTGGTGTATATTTCGCCCAAAAGTTTCAAGTCCCACTTATCGCCGAGGGCGAAATAATAGCCTATGTCGCGCAGGTAAAAGCCGCGTTCGCTCTCGTCGCCGTATGTGGGCATGATAAATCCGCTGCTGTATTTCTTGGTAAAGGGGAAGAAACCGTAGGGAATGGCCAACGGTAATGGCACGTCGGCCACCACCAAATAGGCGGGTCCGAACACGACATCCTTACCCGGACGCACCTTGGCACGCGAAAGGGCAATGTAGAAATCGGGACAATCCTTATCGCAAGTGGTGTATCGTCCGTGTTGAAGATAGATGTCGCCATTGGCATCGCGTTTGGCCTTTTCTCCGAAAAGAAATCCTTCTTGTTGCTGGGTGTGCACTTCCTTGATAAGTCCTTTTTTCGATTTGAAGTTAAAGGCCATGGTGTCGCTGTTGTACTTGTCGGACCCCATGTTGAAAACGGGCTTGCCTTTAATGCCGCCTTTTTCTGTGCTGTCGGGCGCGCCAGTGGCGTGTACCACGCTGCTGTCTGTGCTGATGCGTATGCGTTCGCTGGCCAAGTCCATGTTTTCGTACTTCACTTTGGCCGAACCATAGAGGTAAGCCATTTTCGAATTGGCGTTGTAAACCAACGAGTCTTTGCCCGAATAAACCACGGGAGCGTCTATTCCGTTTTTCTTTTGTCGGTTAATCGAGTCGCGGCGGATGGAGTCGTCCACCTGTTTGTTGTGTCGATAGATGGCTCGTTGCAGCGAATCCATGCGTGTCGTGTCGTTGGCCACACGTTCCAACGAGTCGCGCCTGATGGAGTCGGCCTGCCTCTCGGCAGCCGTCTTAGGCGTTTTTTTTCGCTGTGCGTAGGGTGTATAAACCCCCGCCGTCACAAATATGACGGCAAACAGCAACAAGGCAATTAACGATTTTCTTCGCATTCTAGGCTACAAAATTAACGAATAAATGGTGAACCCTCTTGCTCTTATCCCTTTTTAACACTTGTTCGCGCTGCTTTTATGGGGTAGGGCGGGTGTTATTTGCGGTGCAGCGCATGGCATTTGGTGGCATGCTTGCCGCCCCCTTTGCTCGCCAAGCAATGCTAACTATCTGCAAAAACTTCAAAGCAATGGGCCGTATTTGATTTTTTTTATCTAATTTTGCATCGCTATATTATCCACTTATAGTAATTTGTATAAGCAACTTATGAAAAAGAAAATACAATTCAGTCTTGTTTATCGAGACATGTGGCAGAGCTCTGGAAAGTTTCAGCCACGTAAAGACCAATTGGAGCGCATTGCTCCGGTGATTATTGAGATGGGATGTTTCTCGCGTGTGGAAACCAACGGCGGCGCCTTTGAGCAGGTGAACCTGCTGGCTGGCGAAAACCCCAACGAAGGTGTGCGAGCATTCTGTAAGCCTTTTAATGAGGTGGGAATAAAGACCCACATGCTAGACCGTGGACTGAACGCTTTGCGAATGTACCCCGTGCCCGATGATGTTCGTGCGCTGATGTATAAGGTGAAACACGCCCAAGGGGTTGACATTCCACGTATTTTCGACGGCTTGAACGACGTTCGTAACATCATCCCCAGCATCAAATGGGCGGCCGAGGCAGGCATGACACCGCAGGGAACGCTCTGTATTACCACTTCGCCCGTACATACGCTGGAATATTATAGCAACATTGCCGACCAACTTATCGAGGCCGGAGCAAAGGAAATATGCCTTAAAGACATGGCCGGCATTGGCCAACCCGCCTTGTTGGGCAAGCTAACGAAGGCCATTAAGGACAAACATCCTGAGATTATCATCGAGTATCACGGCCATACTGGCCCCGGTTTGTCGATGGCATCTGTCTTGGAGGTGTGCAACAATGGTGCCGACATCATCGACACGGCTATCGAACCGCTATCTTGGGGTAAGGTTCATCCCGACGTTATCTCGGTACAAAGCATGTTGAAGAACGAAGGTTTCGATGTTCCCGAAATCAATATGAGCGCTTACATGAAGGCGCGCGCATTGACACAAGAGTTCATTGACGAGTGGTTGGGCTACTTTATCAACCCTGCCAACAAGCTGATGAGTTCGCTGTTGCTTGGTTGTGGTTTGCCCGGCGGTATGATGGGCAGCATGATGGCCGACCTTGCCGGCATACATAGCACCATCAATAGCATTCGTGCGAAGAAGGGCGAGCCCGAATTGTCTACCGACGACATGCTTATCAACCTCTTCAACGAAGTGGAATACGTTTGGCCACGTGTGGGCTATCCACCTCTCGTAACGCCATTCTCGCAGTATGTAAAGAACATTGCACTGATGAACCTCCTCACAATGGAGCAAGGCAAGGGCCGTTTCGTGATGATGGACGATGCCATGTGGGGTATGATTTTGGGCAAGAGCGGCAAAATTCCTGGAACAATCGCACCCGAATTGGTTGCTTTGGCCAAGGAAAAAGGGTTCGAATTTACCGATGCCGACCCACATACGCTGCTGCCAAACAATCTTGAAGAGTTTAAGAAGGAGATGGACGAGAACGGTTGGGAGTATGGACAGGACGACGAAGAACTGTTTGAACTGGCTATGCACCCCGAACAATACCGCAATTATAAGAGCGGACAAGCAAAGAAGAACTTCTTGGCCGACTTGCAAAAGGCTAAGGATGCCAAGATGGGTAGTAAGTTGTCTGTTGAAGAACTCGCCGCCTTTAAGCACGCCAAGGCCGATGCGCTTGTTGCTCCCGTTAAAGGACAACTGTTCTGGGAATTTAATGGCGACGGCGAATGCGCACCTACCGTAGAGCCTTACATTGGTAAGGAATACAATGAAGGCGAAGTGTTCTGCTACATTGTTGCCACTTGGGGCGAGATTGTTACTGTGCCTGCCGCACTTGGTGGCAAGCTAGTTGAAATCAACGCCAAGCAGGGTAGCAAGGTGAATAAGGGCGATGTAGTGGCTTACATCGAGCGCGCACAATAAGATTTGACATCGGGCATAAGCCCAAAAACATAGCGTCGAAGGCACGGCTTGCAACATGTTGCGGGTCGTGCCTTTGCCTGTTTTTAGTGGCTTTTGTTGTTGCCTTTCATGGTTTGGTAGTCGTTTGCCAACAAATTTCTGGCAACGTGTGCTGTACAACGTAGTTTGTAGTGGTTCTACAAGCCGCTTGTAGTCACGCGACAAGGCTTTTGTCGTGTCTGTACAAGCCTTTTCTATTGCCACTACAAGGGGCTTTGTATTCACGCTGCCGTTTGCTGCTTAAAGGCAATAGGGCGGTGAAGGGCAAGCTGAGAAAACGAGAAATCCCCCAAAGTGCGGCACTTTTAGAGGACATGCGTTTATTACAAACGCCGCCGCACACTTGCTGCCACTTCACAACTGGGCACGAAAAAAGGAGCCCCTTCATCGCGAAGAACCTCCTCCAAAAACAGTAATTAACTCAAAATTTATAATCTATTTTTACTGACAATTAGGATATTCATCATTAGTTTATGAGGACTAGCTTACGATAAGCAATCCTCGTGACCTAAACTTGTCACTGCAAAGATAGGCAAGATATTTGAAAATGCAAACTTTATTGTGATGAAATTTGAGGTTTATTAAATTAATTAATTCTTTTTTTAATCCTCTTTGGTGAGGAGGAAAGGTGGCTAAGGCGAAAAGACGAACGGGTGGAAAGGAGAAAAGCAGCTTTCGCTTGTTGCCCAAGGTGCCATTCCAGCCCGCTTTTAGAAAGAATAGCTCCTCACCACTTTTCTATTTTAGCTCCTTATTACTTGCCCCTTTATCCTTTCACCGCTTACTCCTTCTCTCCTTACTCCTTAATGCTTATTACTTCTCTCCTTCCTACTTTCCATCTTCCTCCTTACTCCTTAGTACTTCTCTCCTTACTACTCCCCACTTCTCTCCTTCCTACTTTCCCACCTTTTCTTCAAACCTATCCATCAGCCATTGCAGCTGTTGGGCGATGGTTAGCTGTCCGTTGTCTAGCTCAATGGCATCGTCGGCCTTGCGCAACGGACTCACTTCTCGGTGACTATCCTTATAATCGCGCTCTTGAACGTTGCGAAGAATTTCGTCGTAGTTGGCCTCCATGCCCTTGCCTACAAGCTCGTCAAAGCGGCGTTGCGCCCTAACCTCGGCCGAAGCCGTGACAAACACTTTCAGTTCGGCATCGGGAAACACCACCGTACCAATGTCGCGACCATCCATCACGATACCCTTATCCTGTCCCATGCGTTGTTGTTGAGCCACAAGAGCCGTGCGAACAAAGTCTATTGCCGCAATGGAACTCACGTGAGCCGACACCTCCATGCCCCTAATCTCGCGTTCAACATTCTCGCCGTTGAGGTAAGTTTCGGCCTTTCCTGTTTCTGGGTTTAGCTTAAACTCCACCCTTAGCGTGTCCATTTTCGCTTTCAGGGCCTCGCGGTCAACATGGCCGTCGGGCGCAATCATGCTGTTTTGCATGGCAAAAAGCGTTACGGCGCGGTACATTGCACCCGTGTCTACATAGATATATCCCACTTCTTTGGCCAGCATCTTGGCCATAGTGCTCTTTCCGCACGACGAAAGTCCGTCGATGGCGATGGTTATTTTCTTCATAGTGTATTGTTGTTTGTAAGTTTCTTTTTTAGTTTACGAGTTGGTGAGTTGATGAGTTTTTGAGTTAATAACTCACAACTCACATCGCAAACGACACGTTAAGCACCACCGACGAGCTAGAAACGTGGTACTTGCCGTAAGCCAAGTTCAGCTTAAACCGTTCTAGTTGCAAACCTGCACCAAGCGACAAACCCGCGCCATGACTGCTGGCGTTCTCGGCATCGCCCACTTTCATCTCGTTGGCACGCCGCAAACTATATCCTGCGCCCACCCAAATGTTTGGCGAAAGGTCTACATCCACGCCAAAAACAAAATGTTTCATCAGCGCATAATGCCAGTGATTGAGGTCTACCAGCGTGGCCGACAAGCGGAAAGGCGTGTGTTGCAGGCGTTTGCTGATGCCCATTTGCACGTCTATCGGCATCGCCTCGTAGTCGTCTTCGTAGGCTTTAAGCTGTCCGCCCAGGTTCTTAGCCACCACCGAAAGCGACAATTCGCGTTCGGCATCGTAATAGTTCAGGCCAAGATCTACGCCCACACCAATCGATGTATAGTGCCCGATGCTCGACGACAGCACCTTTGCAGCGATGCCGCCGGCCAACTTATCGGTAAGCATGTACGAGAAATAAGCCGTTGCGGCGATGTCTCTAGCGGCAAATTCGCCCAAGTCTTGGTTGTCGGCAGTGGTATATCGCATCTTGCCATAGTCCACATAGTTAACCGAAAGGGCAGCCGAGGCGCGCTCTTTTATCACCTTGTTGTAAGCCACGCCTGCCAAATTAACCCCCCGCATGAAGTTCATGTAGTTCAATGCAAGTGTCTTATCGCTCACCGACGACAACAACGCGGGGTTGTTGAACATCAGCCAAGCATCGTCGTTAATGAGCGTAACGTTGTCGCCACCTAGCGCGGCGGCGTGCGCACTAACAGGCAGCCGCAAGAAATTATAAGCCGTTTGGCTCTCTTGTGCCGCCATTTTATCCGCCATAAAGAACAAAATAAGGGCGAAAATAACTTTTTTCATCAACTTCTTTCTGTTTTATCTACAAAGTTACACCTTTTTCCAATTATATCATTATATTTGTAGGTGAATTGAGTTTCATTCGCCGTGAAAGCTCTAACTTTGTTGCAACAACTTCAATCGTGTGGAGGTAAAGAAGACACATAGTGCCAATTTGGAGAACAAGCGCGTAACCAATTATTTGCTTGGGCTTGTTGTAGTACTCTCGTTCCTGTTTGTGGCGCTGGAGTACAACAGCAATTCGCGTACCTTTGACTTCGACGACGAGGTGCCAGACGATTTCTTCGAGGAGATGGAAATACTGCCCGACGTGGAGAAAAACGAGATGGTGGCCGCCGCAATTCCCACTGCCGCACCCTCTATCACCACGAAAATTAAGGCGGTGGACACGCCCGTGGCATTGCCCGACAAACTGAACGAACGCAACGACGAGGAAAAAGAAGGCGAGGAGGCAACCTTGCAACAAAACGAAACGCCTACAACGGCCATCGAACAGCCTGTGCCCGAACCAATAGCCAACGACGATAAACCGCGCGTTGTGCAACAGATGCCCGAATATCCTGGCGGTATTGTAGAGTTTATGAAGTGGCTGCAACGCACCCTACGCTATCCGCCAACAGCCCAACAACAGGGCATTCAAGGTAGCGTGATGGTGTCGTTTATCGTCAATGCAGACGGAACCATCACCGACCAAAAGGTGGTTCGCGGCGTAAACGAAGACTTAGACGCCGAGGCTTTGCGCGTTATCAGCCACATGCCCAAGTGGAAACCTGGGCTGGACAAGGGCAAACCATGCCGCACGCTCTTTGCCATACCTATCGTATTTAAACTTTAAAAATTAGTCAACATGTTGACAGACAATCTAATTCTCAGCAAAATAAACGCATATTTAGAGGCTTTGCCCTTCAATCGTAAGCCGCAATCGCTTTACGAACCCATACGTTATGTGCTCTCCATTGGGGGTAAACGTATTAGGCCTGCGCTTGCTTTGCTGGCCTATAATCTGTTTAAGGACGACCCCGAAAGCATTCTTGCACCTGCTTGCGGATTGGAAACCTACCATAACTACACGCTCCTGCACGACGACTTGATGGACAATGCCGCCCTGCGACGTGGTAAGCCCACCGTACACAAGCGTTGGGATGCCAATACGGCCATACTATCGGGCGACTCGATGCTGGTTTTGGCTTATCAGCTGGTGGCACAATGTGATGCCGATAAGCTGAAACCCGTGATGGAACTGTTTACCGAGACGGCACTCGAAATTGGCGAAGGGCAGCAATACGATATGGACTTTGAACATCGCAACGATGTAACCGAAGACGAATATATCGAGATGATACGCCTAAAAACAAGCGTGCTGTTGGCCTGTGCCATGAAGATGGGCGCGCTGTTGGCCGATGCTCCACAGCGAGATGCCGACCTATTATATAAGTTTGGCGAGCAAATAGGCTTGGCTTTTCAGCTGCAAGACGACTTCCTAGACGTGTACGGCGACAGCAAAGTTTTCGGGAAAGCCATTGGCGGAGACATCGTGAGCAACAAGAAAACGTACATGCTTATCAATGCTTTCAACAAGGCCGATGCCGCACAACGTGCCGAACTGCAACACTGGGTTAGCCAAGAGCAGTGCAATGCACAAGAAAAAATTGCGGCCATCACCCAGCTTTACAACGCTATGGGCATCGACAAGATGGCCGAACGGCGAATAGAGCATTACTTTGAATGTGGCAAACGCTACCTCGACGAGGTGAACGTGCCGGCCGAAAGAAAAGAAAACCTCATTAACTATGCCTCGAAAATGATGAACAGAAAATACTAGAACCTCTCACCTAAATACAATACCATGCCATACCGACGACTACCTAAGACAGATGCCGCACGACTCAAAGCACTGAAAATGTTGCTCGAAAACGAAAGTGTGTATGCGGCAAGAAATCGATTTATCGATTGGAGCGTGATTAACAGGGCTAGACCTGCCTACGACCGACTACTGACGGCAGCCCAGCAGTATCGAACCTCGCTTACGGCGCAAGCCAGACAGACGGGCAAGATAGACCGCGTGCAGCGCAATGCCGTAATGTATGTGAGCCATTTTCTGCAAGTGCTCTTCATGAGTGTTGAGCGCGGAGAGATTAAAAAGTCGGCTCTGAAACTTTACGGACTTAGCGAACACGCCACATCGCTGCCCAATCTTAAAACCCAAGAGGGCCTGGCCGAATATGGTAAGCGGGTTATCGAGGGCGAGAAAGAACGCATTAAGCAGGGCGGGCGACCCATCTACAACCCCACCATCGGGATGGTTTCCACGCATTACGACATCTTTATGGAGACCTATAAGCAACAAAAGTCGCTGCAAGCCCGAACGAACAAGGCCGTAGATATGTTGCACACGCTACGCCCTGAAACAGACAACATCATCCTCGACTTGTGGAACCAAATAGAGAAACACTTCGAGCACGAACCGCCAGAGGTACGTTTCGCCGAGTGTAGAAAGCTGGGGGTGATATATTATTACCGCCGCAACGAGGAACATCTGTATTAAGGCTGGTGCTAAATATGCCTTAATTGTTTCTCGTTTGGGTTGGTTCTGTAAATTGGATGTCGCTATCCCATGCGGCTTTGCCGAGTTTATAGAACGTTTTCGTTAAGCCAAATGAACAACGTCGAGCTTGATCAAACATTGTCATGGCGAGAATTGGAAATCGCCAACACGGAGCTTTGAGCGAAGTGGAAAGGCAAAACGCGCTTTTAGAGGAACGAGAAAAGAACCAACCGAGGCACCGAACGGGTTTCTGTCCCAATGCAAAAAGATTGGGACAGCTTGCTTTCGGTGCATGTATGTTGGCGGTTTTCTCCCCATAAGTCGTGGGGAATAAGGCTTTTGGGGCTTTTGTAATTGGGTCCAAGACCAACAGAATGTAAACGAGAACATGACAACAGAGATTATAGATACGCACATCCACCTAGATGTGGACGACTATCGCGACGACCTTGACGAGGTTATTGCACGTGCCAAAGCGGCAGGAGTGAGCAAGGTTTTTATTCCGGCCATCGACGAACCAAGTGGCGATGCCGCCCTCTTGCTGGCTCAACGTTACCCCAACTACGCCTTCGCCATGATGGGTTTGCATCCCGAAGAGGTGAAGGCCGACTATGCTGAGGTGCTTAAACGCATGAAACGGCGGTTTGAAGAGCCGCATTCTTTCATTGCCGTTGGCGAAGTTGGACTAGATTTTTATTGGAGTCGCGAGTTTGAACAACAACAACTTGAAGCCTTCGAAGAGCAAGTGCGCTGGTCGGCCGAATACAATTTGCCTTTGATGATACATTGTCGGAAGGGGCAAAACGAGATGGTGCACATCATCAAAAAGTACGAAAAAGAACTGCCAGGCGGTGTTTTCCATTGCTTTACGGGTAACGAACGCGAGGCCGATGCCTTCTTGCAGTTCGACAAGTTTGTGCTGGGCATTGGTGGCGTACTTACTTTTAAGAAGTCGAACCTGCCCTCGGTGTTGCCCCACATTCCCCTTTCGCGCATCGTTCTCGAAACCGATGGCCCTTACATGGCCCCAGTTCCCATGCGCGGCAAGCGCAACGAGAGCAGTTATCTCACCCATGTTGTGGAGGTAATGGCCAGTGCCTACGCCACCACCACCGACGAAATAGCCCGCCAAACCACCCAGAACGTAAAGCGAGTGTTTGGTTCGCGCGTGCCTTTTTAAGGCTGGTTCTGAAAATTACCTTTGCTGTATTTTAGCTTTTAGCTGAGCAGGTTTTGCTTACTTCTTGAAGGAGCACAGTGAACTATGCAACTGAAAGAGTAAGCGAAAGATCCCAGGCTAAAAGCAAAAATACAGTGAAGAGCAATACAAGGAACAACGATTGAATCTTTTGCAGGGAATTTTTAGAACATGCCTTAAGGGCTAATCCACAGCGTTGGTTGGTCTATAATAGCGCAATGGCATAGTATTGGTTTTTCATTACCGCTTTGATAAGGCTTCTTTCAGGGAGTTAACGCATAAAACGAAATAGATTGGCGTATGAAAAGGATAATCTTATTGTTGCTTGTTTTGTTTGCAACGCGTGTTTCGGCACAAACGTGGAACACTGGGGAATTTCAGCGAATGGGAGAAAAAACCATTCTTAAGATGCGTAGGATATTCAATATTCCGACGCAGGTGAAGCTCTATGCAACAGCGTATATTTACGTATGCGACCTCACGACCAAGAAAAAATCCGTCCCCACAGACAGTATCGCTTCGCTTACAGTTAGCGATTGGCTTCGCAAAGTGTACGATTGTTGGCACAAGGTGTATGTTTACGATGACCAATTGCGATACTTTTTGGTTGATAATCTCGCAAATAGAGATGAAGGAGGTGATGAAAGGAAGTCTTATTTAGGCACAAAAGACGACCGCGGCATTGCCGAGATGCTGCAAGCCAATAGGTTTGATTGTGTGATAGAAGCGGATAGATGCCAAAACAAGGATGCTAAACAGTTGGTGCTGATATGCGTTAAGCGGGATGGTATGTATCGTGCCGTGATTAAAGGAGAAAAGACAACGCTGAAATTGGTGACGAAAGACGATCTCCTAATAGAGCCATAGTTTGCCTGTGTGGGTGAGTCTATGAGTTGTTTTTTAGTTTTATTGCTGTCCGGTAAAACTTTTTGGGGGATATCTGTGTTAGTTAAAATAGACTTAACCTTATTATTTCTTAGAATTATCGGTTATTATAGGTCTTTTCTTATCAAAAGAAGTGCATTTTATAATACTTACAGTTTGAAACTGAAAACCAAGCCCCTGGATGAGTTAAACGGCTGCAATGCCGATGGATAAAGAGATACAGAACTTTCTGTTTATTTTTACCGGACAGCAATATTTAGGAATATACCCACTTCGTTGGCTGCCTGTAACTTTACTTTCGGAAGAAAGTCTCAACTGGCTAAAAATGTATTTACCTTGATTCATGGGCGTAGTGATACTTACAGATTGTTACATTCTGCTAAGTTAGCCAGTTCTAACCCATAGAGTCTTTTTTGAGTTGTATCTATTTGTTGTTTAACGAACTCAATCAAATAGTGCAACAACCTGTTGCACAAATTCAAGATACAGATAATCTGTCGAACAAAATTGCGCAACAACCTGTTTGCACAATTAGGAGAGGTTTCTCAAACGCTGTCGGCTATCTATCACAGTGACGTCTGTCAGATAGAGGAAATCTTTACGCAGTCGGCCATTGCTGCCACCAACTGGGCTAGTTATGTTATTCTGCTTAATAGTAAGCTTCGTTTAGGCGAGTGCTATTCAACTCACCAACTCATCAACTCAAAATCTTAAATTGTTATATTTTATTTTACAATATCACTCTAATTTTCACTTCGTTCTAGCGTAAATATCGCTCATAAAGTAGCTAAAAAGCTACTTTTTATAGTCTTTCACGCCTCATGTTTTACCTGTTTTTCAGAACAAAACCTGCATTATGCACCATTTAGCCTTTCTATTTGGGCTGCCTACCCATTATTTTTCAAGCCCAATAACTCGCTTTTAGCCCCTAAAATCTTACTTTTTAACGACTATTTCGCCCTTTTCGGCCATGTTTTAACGGCTCTAAAAGGTTTTATTTTATACCATTACTATGTATTATTATGCTTTTTACCTCGCATTTTGCACCATTTAGCACAGCATTTTGCACCAAAACGCACTGCATTTAGCACCAAAACGCACTGCATTTAGCACCAAAACGCACTGCGTTTTGCACCATATTGCAGTGTGTTTTGCATCAAATCGCAGTACATTTAGCTGCAAATAGCCCAAAAACAGGTACGAATGGCGGTGTTTTTAAATAAAAATTCATTTTGC
>NZ_KV815036.1:17437-25676 GCF_001814145.1 Prevotella sp. HMSC073D09
CTTTTTGCATCAAAACCAACCTTCGCGAGAATCGTTTTTTTGCGGCAAGGTTGGCGATTGGTGGCTGGAAATGGCACTCATAATGTTAAATTTCTGACTAAAAACTAGACAAAAATGCGATTGCGGTGTGTACACGTGCATGGGTAACGGCACGAAAAGCACGTAAGCTTACTACCGCCAGCGCGAGCGGTTGCCGGGCATACTACCCACGGTCAACGGAGTCAGTATATGGGAACGCAGAAGTAATATGTTATCGACAGCTGGTTTTTCAACTTGTAGAGAATGAATAGGACGACTTCCACTTGGCCACTTTTTGAGATATAACCACGTTTCGCCACATACAAATGGGCTGGAATATCAGATTTCATCGTATCCTTGTTCCAGTACTTTGTACATGAAGAGGAGTGTTTGTCTTCGCTTTACAGCACAAAGACAATAAGCCCCTCTCAAATTATAGAAACATTAAAAGTTAAGACTACTTCAATTGTTTGATTCTTTTTTTGCAGCAGGTGTATCTTTTATTTTTTCCTTATAAATACAAAAAATGAGATAACGATAAAGAATGGCACATAGGCTATGCTTGCGTATTCGCTTTTTGAAAAGTTTATTATTCCGCTATAAACATAGTGGTTTAATCTCCACACTGTGCTATAGGGTATAAGATAGATATAATCTTTATTTTGAGCAATAATACCAAAGATCGTCATGAGGCTAGCAAACCCAATAGGTAAAACAAAACTCTTAAAAATCAAACTAAGATTATATTGTATAAATGAAACAGCAGAAAGGGCTATAAACAAATACAAGAAATATGAAACCATTAGGGTATTAACATTATAACTGGAGAATTTATATCCAGGTAATAACTTATCCAGAGCAAAACCAGACAGGAGGAAAGTAAGATAACCTATAAGGGAAGAAATAAAGATAATCTCCAAAAGGAAGACAATTTTGCTCGAGTAAACTGTCACCTTGCTCATAGGTCTTGTAAAAAGAAGTCTAAATCCATAATTCTTATATTCTACATCGCATAAAGAATAACTCAAAACGGCAGCAAGAATTGGATAAAGCAGACTATAGAATTCAAAGATGTATCTACCCAATAACCATACCCAAGGATTATAATCAAAAGTTATTGCCGGATTATTGACAGCATCAGCATGTTTAAACAAGATATATACATCAATATATAAAGTAATGAAAAAAGGAAATAACAAGAAGAGCCAAATGGCAATGTTAAATCTTAATTTATAGTGTTCACTTTTAAGAATGGTAAAGAATGATACTGGTTTCATAAGTCGGTTTTTATTAGATGAAGGAATACAGACTCCAATTTTTCTTGGCATTTATCTGCAAATATAATTTGAATATTGTTTTGTTGCATTAAATTTCTAAAACTGTCAAAAGAGCCATCTTGTTCTATTTCTATGACAAACGTCCTGTCAGAAATCCTATTTACGGGAATCAAGTGCTCTTTACATATCTCCATGCCTCGTTCCGGCTGGTCCGTATATATTAAATATGAAAGCTTTTTCTGATTGAGTAGACTATGAATTTCTCCTTGAAACAATAATCTTTTGTTATTTAACACTCCGATATGTGTGCATATTTTCTCCAGTTCTGCTAAGATATGTCCTGATATGAAAATCGTTTTTCCTTCGCTTTGAAGTTTGAGCATTAGCTCTCTCATTTCATAAACACCTTGCGGATCTAGTCCATTGAGTGGTTCGTCAAGAATGAGTAATTTCGGATTATGAAACATTGCCATCGCAATTCCCAAGCGTTGTTTCATTCCTGTAGAATATTTTCTAACTTTTTTGTCTTTATCTTTGGTCAAATTCACAAGTTCTAAAACCTCTTTAATGCGCTTTTGTCCACAATGATATAGCATATCCAGATAGTTTAGATTCTCATAGGCACTCAAATCTGCATAGAAGAATGGTTGTTCTACCAGGCATCCTATATTTTGAAGGATATACGATCTGTTAGAATGAAATTCTTTTTGATTGAAAAATACCGTATTTTTTGGGGTTTGCTCCAATCCTAAAAGTATCTTTATCGTAGTAGATTTACCCTCCCCATTCTTGCCTAAGTATCCATAAATGGAACCCTCTGGAATCTTCAAGTTAATGTCTTCTAATACAGAATGATTTCTGTAGTTAAAAGTGAGATGGTTGGTTTCTAGTATATTCATAATCAACACTATCTTTTAAAAATATTCGTATTTAAATGATTTTATGTAATTCAGTAGCTCTTATTTAGAACTATTTGATATTCTAAATAACTCATTGGAAGATATGGTGAAATGTTTTTGGGCGAAAAGAGCTATTCTCTTTTCTCGGATGATATAAATGGAATAAATGAGCATCAACCCTATATACATTATTTCCAA
Organism: Prevotella sp. HMSC073D09; assembly: GCF_001814145.1. Lineage (NCBI taxonomy): Bacteria > Pseudomonadati > Bacteroidota > Bacteroidia > Bacteroidales > Prevotellaceae > Prevotella > Prevotella sp. HMSC073D09. The sequence continues at coordinate 19,830 of NZ_KV815036.1, forward strand.
GGTTTGTGAATCTATTATGGCAGTCATAATATTCATTACCCCATCCATAATGTCTTTCATTTTTCATGTCCACATCAATATATTTATTACTATTTACAAATACGTCACCTCCATACATTGGCTGATTGCAAAGAAAATAAAGCATGTTAGTTTTTTATAGAGGATCTTGATATCTTTAGTGTTTAAAATAATATCTCCGCAAAATATCTGATGTTTGATAAACAATTCCATTATAAGGATATGCGATGTCTGCCTGACTTGAACGAAGAATATTGTCGGCATCCATAACAGATTTTTTATCAATATTTGTATCAGAATCCCAATTTGCAGTAATTGGTGTATTTATTAGTAGGCGATTCATGAATTGTATTTTCGATTTATGATAGGTTATGAAGCACAAGAGCTAAATTGCGGATATGTCATATTTGATGCAAAAATAAGAAAAGTGTTTGAAATAAAGCATGGGGCAACATTGTTTAACGCTTTATGTATTAAAGTAGCAAGTGCGAATTTATAAGATTCTCTTTTTAAGAGCAAATTCTGATGTCCTACAACTATGCCGAACTCAGGTTGTATGAAATTGTTTACCAGCCGGAGGTTGTGTCTAAATCACTGATGCGCTATTGAATATAAAGGAAATAGGTAAGTGGGTGAGGTATCCCTATTTCTTCCCTCCCACATTCATCTTATAAATAGCATGTAGCATGATGTAGTGGGGGATTGTGTTGTAGCGTATCTCGCTCTTTCCTTGACCATTCACTTGATAATCTACGCTCTTAAGTTGATGGAAAAGGTCGAACGCTTCGAGTTTCACGGCAAATCTACCTTTCATGAAGCTTTGAGTAACGTACGCATTGCACATCAAGTTGTTGGTATTAATCTGCTCATCGGCATAGCCTCTTCGGCTAAACATCTTGAGATCCATTCCCATTTCCAATCCCGTTTTCATACTATACGAACCGATGAAGCCATATTCGTAGTCGTAGGTGTTGAAGGGTGTAAAGCCCTTACGGGTACTATTGACGTTTCGCCATGAGAGCTGTCCCATCAAACTCAAGCTTAAGGTTTCTTTTTGGTACTTCACCTCCAGGTATTGGCGGGTAGTGTGGTTATTCACTTTGCTCAATACGCTACTCGTTTGTCCTGCAACTCCCGTCAAGTCTACATTGTGGTCGTAGTTATATTCTATTTCGGTGAATAAGTTGAAGTATTTCATGCTATCCAACGGAACATTATAATAAATATCGCTATGTGCTGACCAGTTGCCGTTTACGTTCTCGGGTTTATAAGTATATACCCCCGTTTGTGGGTCGTAGATGAACCCGTTTGCCACGGCATTGTGCGTTTCTTGAATACCGAAGTAGATGGAAGGTAAATTGTATCGTCTATTATGCTTATCGCTAAATCTTATTCCCAATGAACTCTGTCTGCTATTTTTTAAGTTCGGATTTCCCAATGATATGGCTAAAGGGTTGGAGTTGTCGCGGCGGTCAATCAACGAATACATATCGGGAGTAGTGGTTGTCGAATTACCCCACGCCATAAATTGATATTCATTATGAATCAATTGACCTGAAAAGTTTATTTGTTTGACCCAATTATTCCGAGAAATAGCTTTTGTTACCGGTTCACTTCTATAATCCAATTGTTCTTTTTTATGGCTTAGAGACGTAAATGCGCCAAATGTAAAGGAGTTTTTTCCTTTTCTTTTCATATAATGTGCACCCAGTACTCCCATATGTTGTTTGCTCATGTAGTAGCCTGTATAACTATTATCGAGGTCTAACGAACGTAAGAGGGTATCCCGCTTAGAAGGCAAACTTCCAATACTATGGTCTTCATTCTGCCACTCTTTCAAGCGGTCTAATCGAAATTTGTTGTTGTTTCGATAATTGCCAGCTTGCCTGTATTCATACCCAGTGATGAGGTTAAAGCCTGAAGGGAGAACAAATATGTACTGAGGACTAAAAGAATATGAATAGGTATAAGAAGGTGATTCATCATATCGATTGCGATAATCTTTCTTTCCCGCCCCCTGAAGATAGTCTAATTGGTATTTGCTAAAGGCATAATTCTTGATGTTTTCGTATGTGCTTTTGACTTGAACTCCTATTCTGTCACCCGATTTTAAAGGTTTTCCCAAGTATGTATCCAATGCTGAACTGAGTGTATGACCATTGCCGAGCGTTTGAGACAATTGCCTATTTATGCCTTTATAGGTGGAGAGCCGTTGAAGGGGTAAGGTAAAAGCAGAGTCAAGGATAGCTTCTGTTGACCCTAAACTCTTGGGGGCAGTCTGGAAAGAGGCAGACTTGTCTGTACTGAAGTTATCAAACTTGTTATAATTCAACCACAGCATAGCCATAAGTTGGTATGACTTATTGACATGAAACTGATCATTTAGTTCATAAATAGTATTCTTGGTGGTACTATTGTTAATGCGTCGTGTAAAGTTGTTGTTAGCGGTACCCAAGAAAGATTCAGCTGCCGTGTGTGTGATATTATGGGTGCTGAGCCATGAAACACTTGTCGATAGACTATTATTTACCGTGTTCTTCTCGTTACTGTTGGCAAAGTTTAGACCGATGGTCTTTCGGGTTACTTGTCCTTTTGGCAACTTGGTAGGATCCCAGTCGCCCTTCTCGCCTGGCTTTCGGTCTTCGTTTACGTTGTTGATATTGGCAAAGGTAGAGACTTGTATGCGTGGTGTAAAATACAAGCCGAACAACTTGAGGGCGTATCTGCTATTGGTTCCACCCGCAATGTCGGCATTACCGATGAAGTTTTTTTCGTATTGTTTCTTCAGTTGAATATCCATCACGTAGTCTTTTTTCTCAACGTCAATGCCCATAGCCTGGCTCTTTTCGGTGCTCTTTTCAAACACTTTGAGGTCTTTAACGGTGTAATTGGGTAGGTTTTCGATGAGTTGTTTGTTGTTACCCTTGAAGAAATCCTTTCCGTTGAGTGTGAGGTAATCGAGTTTACGGCCATTAATGAATATCTCACCATTGCTGTTCATCGTTGCTCCAGGCAGTTGTCGAATGAGCGCATCGAGCATACTACCTTCGGGAAGGTTGAAGGCCTCGGCATTAAAGACAATGGTGTCGCCTTTGTTAACCATTTTGATTTTGGTACTCTTCACCACTACTTCGACCAAGTTATGTTCCACATCTTCCATTCGTTTTCGTTTCAGGGTAAGGTCTTTCAAGTCAATCACCGTTGCACGAGTCTTGAAGCTAATCTCATGATTGTAGTAAGTGGTTTCGTATTTGGGATTTTCCACCTTGATGATATATTTGCCTTCGGATACCTTGGGTATCATAAAGAAATAGGCTTCCGGGTGAACGGCATTCCTGTTCCAAGTCTGTGTGGAACAAGAATCAATAACCGTGCTATCAGGAGCCATCAAGGTTATCTTACTATCGACGATGGCAAGGTTTGTAAAACTATCTACCACGCGCCCGTACATTTTCATTTCGCGTGTTTTTTTAGAAGTGGTTGAATGCTGTTGTGCAAATGATTGCTGAGGCAAAGCCAGTATCATGGATAATAATATTCCCAAAAGTTGTTTCATCGTTATTAGATGTTTTCTATGTCAATTATAATAGATGATGAAGTCGTCTTGACTTTTAATATTTCTATAAATTGAGAGGAGTTTATTTTCTTTGTAATGAAAAACCAAGATAAAAACTCCTCTTGTGTACTTTCTTGTTTAGAGTTTATCGCACTCGTCGAGCCACATTTTGGCCGTTGCATCGCTGGGCATTCGCCAATCGCCACGAGGACTAAGGCTAACGCTACCCACTTTGGGGCCATCGGGCAGGCACGAACGCTTGAACTGTTGGGCGAAGAAACGGCGGAGGAACACCCTTAGCCAATGCTTTATCTCGTCGTCGGAATAGTGGTTGGCGCGTTGTTGCGGTGATGCAAAGGCATGACGAGCCATGATAAAGAGGCGTTGGGGTGTGAAACCGTGGCGCAAGAAGTGGTAGATGAAGAAGTCGTGTAGCTCGTATGGGCCTACGAGATCTTCGGTTTTCTGCTTGATGTTGCCTGCTTCGTCGGCAGGAATAAGTTCTGGTGAGATAGGCGTGTCGATGATATCGTAAAGCGTTTGGCAGGTGGCCTCGTTGTGCATGGTTTGTGCAACGTGGCGAACAAGGTGCTTGATGAGGGTCTTGGGGATGCTTACGTTTACGGCATACATGCTCATGTGGTCGCCGTTGTAGGTGGCCCAGCCCAATGCCAGTTCGGAAAGGTCGCCCGTTCCCACAACAATTCCGCCGAGTTTGTTGCCCAAATCCATAAGAATTTGGGTGCGTTCGCGTGCCTGTCCGTTTTCATACACCACGTCGTGCACGGCCATGTCGTGGCCAATGTCTTCGAAATGTTGGGTTACACTTTTGGCGATGTTGATTTCGTGGGTGGTTATTCCCAATTCGCGCATTAAGTCGATGGCGTTTCGGTAGGTTCGGTTGGTTGTACCAAAGCCTGGCATGGTAACGCCGATGATGCCCTCGCGCGAAAGGCCTAGCTTGTCGAATGTGCGCACACATACAAGCAGGGCGAGTGTGGAGTCTAGTCCGCCACTGATGCCCAGCACCACCTTTGAGGCATGGATGTGTTTAAGGCGTTGGGCCAAGCCCGACACTTGGATGTTGAAAATCTCTTCGCAACTGTCGTACATCTGTTCGTCTTGCGGTACAAAGGGCAAGGGGTCGATGGTGCGTTGCAGGGCGAGAGGCTTGTTGGCGAGAGGGGCTTTGGCCGTATGCAACAAGGCTGTGTGCCCGTGTTGGGCGTTAACGTAGGTACTATTGGTGCGCCGTTCGGCACGAAGTTTAAAGATGTCTATCTCGGACATGACGATTTGCGGCTCGAAATCAAAACGCTTGTTCTGGGCAAGGAGTTTCCCGTTTTCGTAAATCAGGGCATTTCCACCGTAAACCACGTCTTGTGTGCTTTCGCCAAAGCCGCATCCGCTGTACACATAGCCTGCCATTGTACGCGCACTTTGCTGTGCTAGCAGACTTTTAAGGTAGGCGTGTTTGCCGATAAGCTCGTCGCTGGCCGAGAGATTGCAAACGATGTCGGCGCCAGCAAGTGCCAAATAAGTGCCGGGGGGATTGGGTGCCCATACGTCTTCGCATATTTCTACGCCGAATTTTACGCCATCGGCGGTAACGAAGATTTGGCTTTGCGCTGTGAGTAGGGCTTGCTGACCAGCGTAGTGGATGGATGTTTCGTTGAGATGGTGGGTGGATGCGAACCATCTTTTTTCGTAAAACTCGCTGTAATTGGGCAGGTAGGTTTTGGGAACGATGCCAAGGATGTGGCCTCTTTGAAAGACCACGGCGCAATTGAGCAAGACACTGTCTACTGCGACAGGCACGCCAACCACGGCAATGATGTCTAACGCCTTCGTGTTTTCGAGCAGTGAGCCTACTGCTTGTTCGGCTTGCTCGATGAGTAGCTGCTGTGTGAAGAGGTCTTGACAGGTGTAGCCCGTGATGCCTAGTTCGGGAAACACCACGATTTCGGCTCCTTGTTCGTTGGCTTGCTTGATTTGCAGCTCTGTTTGTTCGGCGTTGAAATGGCAGTCGGCCACTTTAACAGCAGGAATAGCTGCCGCTACTTTGATATATCCGTGTTGCATAATTTCTTTTTTGAGGAGTTCTTTTTGAGGAGTTAAGGAGTTATGGAGTTAAGGAGTTAAGCCAAATGCTTTGCGAGTTTCGTCAACTAGAATCCTAGGAGAACTAGGAAATCTAGGGAAATTAGGAAATCTAGGGAAACTAGGAAATCTAGGGAAACTAGGAAATCTAGGAGAGCTAGGAAATCTAGGAG
>NZ_KV815036.1:25776-41891 GCF_001814145.1 Prevotella sp. HMSC073D09
ATCTAGGAGAGCTAGGAAATCTAGGAGAGCTAGGGAAACTAGACACGCAAGGGAAACGTGGATATTTAGAAACCATACGCGGCTTTGTGGGCGTCAGCCATCTTTTCACCCTTTCACCTTTCCCATCTTTTCACCTTTCCCATCTTTTCACCCTTTCACCCTTTCACCTTTTCACCTTTTCACCCTTTCACCTTTTCACCCTTTCACCTTTACCAACGTTGCTCCATACCCATATTCTTGGAACGAGGCATCTTGGTAAGTATAGCCTTTAAAGTGTCGGTTCAGTTCGTTGATGATGGCTTTTCGTAGCACGCCTTCGCCTTTACCGTGGATGAACACGATTTTAAGGCCGCGTTCGTTGGCGTGTTCTTTAAGTGTTCGGCGGAAAACTTCCAGTTGATATTGCAGAATATCGAGCGAATCCATACCTTGTGTAGTCTCTAAAATCTCGTGGGCATGCAGGTCAACCACCAATGGTTCGTTGGCTTGACGGCCGCCATGAGCGTGTTTGCCAGTTGCAGAAACTGCGCCTTTGGCAGACCGCGCATCTTGTTTCATCTTTTGTATGGCAGCCTTAGAGAGCATCTCCGTTTTCAGTTTGTCTGCATCAATCTCGCTAACAGGCGCCTCGGCCGGCTCGTCGCCCTCGACAATGGTATAGAGCATGGCCGGCTCGTTGTAAAAAGGCGTTTCGGCAAAGAGATGTTGTTTGAACAGTTTAAGCGGCTCGATGTGTAGCTTTACGTCGATGGCAGGCTTGCGCACATAGCTTTTTTGCCTTTTGAACGCAATGGCTTGGAAGGCCGATTGCTCAAAGCTGTTATAGTCTTCAGCGGCAATGGTTTCGAGCGTAACCTTGGTGTTGGGTTCCATCTCGCCCTCGTTGCGCAGCGTCCAGCTTTCGCCCTCGGCAGTGGCAAAGGCGTAACGCAGGTAATAATTGCTGTCGTTCACCAGTTCTACTGCCATTTTGGTGTGGCTCAACTGCCGTGCGTTTTCGGGAACGAAGGCCAAATACACGTTCAGACTGTTGCAGCCCACACGTTCTTCAACAGGCTTGCGGAAGGTAATTTCGCTGTCGGCAGGGTCTGTTTCGTGTTCCGTATCGTTGTCAATTTCTTCGTTTTCGTATCCGCCACTTAGCAATGCCTTGATGGATTGCTTGCCAGGGGTGTCTTGTTGCGTGGTGTTCGTCTTCTGTTCGTTGGTCACCTTTGACGTTCTGCCTTGCTTGCGGTCCAACTCCTCGTCTACAACCACCACCTCGTTGATGCTCATGGGTATCTCGAAACCGTCGGAATCTTGTACCAACACGATGTTTTTTCCTTGGAAACCAGCCACGATACCGCCGCCCGTTTCGCTTAGAAACCTTACTTTATCTCCTTTTTTCATAGTCTTGCTGTTTGGTGTTAGGGAATGAGAATGCTGCTGTCGCCATAGCTTAAAAACCTGAAATCGTTGTCGAGCGCATAGCGATAGATGCTTTTCCAATCGCCTCCAACGAATGCGCTAACCAGTAAAAGCAATGTGCTTTGCGGTTGGTGGAAGTTGGTGACGAGGCGTTTTACGATTCTATATTGGTAGCCTGGCGCGATGATTATCTGCGTGCTGGAATGGAGCGAGGGCAAATTGTTTCGGTCCATGTAGGCAATCAGTTCGCCAATGGCTTCAGTGGGCGTGATGTTGGTGGGCGTTGGCTCGTAGGGCTCCCATTGATTTACGTGCAATTGTTCGAGCGAGACGTTGGGATTGGCCTTTACCTTGCAGCCCATGTAATACAGACTTTCGAGAGTTCGCACGCTGGTTGTGCCCACAGCTATGGCCTGGCAGTTGTGTTGCAGCAGCTTTTCGAGCGTTGTTCGGCGTATGCACACATACTCGGTGTGCATGGAGTGGCCCTCAATTTCTTCGCTCTTTACGGGTTTGAAGGTGCCTGCGCCAACGTGTAAGGTAAGTTCCTCGCGGTCGATGCCGTGCTGGTCGATGTCGGCAAGCACCCTTTGCGTGAAGTGTAGACCGGCAGTTGGGGCGGCTACTGAGCCTTTAATCTTGGAGTAGACGGTTTGGTAAGTGGTTTTATCGCTTTCTTGCGTGTTGCGGTTGAGATAGGGAGGGATGGGTAGTTCGCCTGCTTTGTCGAGTAATTCGGCAAACGATAGCTTGTTGCCAGTCCATTTGAAGTCTATTTTCAGTGCCGTTTCGCACGACATGTCGCGTTCGGCAGTGAGTTGTACTGCTGCTGGTTGACCCGCTATCTCGACCGTAGTTGTTAGCGGTCCGCCTTTCCATTTTTTCAGATTTCCCACCATGCAATACCACGAACAGGTGCTCGTTGTTTGGAACATCTGTTCGTAATCGGCGGGCAATGCAGGTTCGAGGAGGAATATTTCGATGAGCGACCCCGTTTCTTTTCTGAAATGCAGGCGCGCTTGAATAACCTTGGTGTTGTTGAAAACCATGAGTGCGCCCTGCGGTAGGTAGCGGGTGATGTTGCTAAACTCGTCTTGCGACACCTCGCCATGATTGTAAACAAGTAGCTTGCTCTTGTCGCGTTGGGGCAAGGGAAACTTGGCTATGCGTTCGTCGGGCAAGTCGTAGTTATAGTCTTTTATCCTGATGTGTTTAGTATTCATTGTTATGCGTTGAATAAGCTGTATATGATGATGGCGCAAATCCACAGCGCCATCGTGAGCAACACCTTGCCAACATCGGCCTTTAAAAAGGCTGAGGCGGTGGTTTGGGGTGTTACTTGTGTGCGGGGAAGGCCTAATGGCTTGCCCCAACGACGATAAAGCGCGTAGGCCGACCAACCCACGAGTGCGCCCCAAAGTAGTCCGAAGAGGATGTCGAGTGGGTAATGGAGGCCTAGATAGAGGCGTGTCCAGCAGTTAACGGCCGACCAAAGGCAGAGCATGACGGCCAGAGGGCGGCTCTTGATGAGCAAACTGAGGAACACTGCCAACGAGAAAGTGTTGGCGGCATGCGCCGAGAAAAATCCGTATTGGCCACTGCGTATGCCGTTAACAATCTTGATGGTGTGCTTGATATAGGGGTCGTTGCTGGGTCGCCATCGCCCAACAAGGGGTTTGATGACGAGTTCTACCGACACGCTCACCACCACAACGGCAAGCACGGCGCATCCTATGGTGAGGAATATTTGCGGCATGGTGTCGTTGTTTTTGATAATGACATAGATAAGAACCACGTAGAGTGGTATCCACGTGAATCCCGAAGTGAGGTTTACGGCCAAGGAATCGACGAAGAGCGAGTTGCTCCCGTTGAACCAGGCAAGCACCATTCGGTCTAGTTCCAATATGTTGGTGAGGTTCATTCTTCCTTTTTTGCTGTTGTTTGTTGTTGTTATCGGGTTTCTAATTCCTTGTTTTATGCGCCTTGGCGGTGTATGTCTTATACTCGTGTTTGGCATTCGTGGCTTTGTAAGCCCATGCGCTCTTTGGGGTGTTCTGCCTTCGTCGTCTCCTTATTATATAAGGTGTCAAGCTTTTCTGCTTAGGGTTGAAGGCGATAAGGTGCATAACCTCAGAAACGCTTAGGCGCAAGTTACGCGATGCCGATGTATTACTTATATATGGCTAGGCATGTCTTTAATATATGCAGGCCATATCTTTATATGGTCTGTACGTGCCTTTTGTAGCGTTAATACAAATCAGCTTGTACGGCCATGTGGCGTGTGCTGCCGTTCATTGCTTAAAGGCAGTGATGCTTACAAAACCTAATCTTTTCTATATAATAAGGTGTCTGCACGCTCGTTAAAGGTGCTTTGCACGACGGCGTTCGATGTCGACGAACCTAGTTAGGCAACTTGTTGTGGCCTTAAATCTCTTCCACCGTGTTTTGTTCAATCCATCCTTCGCGCCCATCGGCAAGCTTAACGCCAAGCCAACCTTTTATGGAGCGATCGGCAATGTCTACCCTTGTGCCTTCGTGTAGTACGGCCTCATCAGCTCCCGAACGTATGGGCGTCTTTTTAAGATTTGCCGCGGGTGCCATGATTATCGCTCCTTCTTTACTTGTGAGCGCACTCTTTTGGTACATGGCAAATATGATTGACAGCACGAAAAGTACGGCAAAGGCGATGGAACAGCCAAAACCGACCTTGCGAACAGGTATGCGCGAATTGAAGAAGTAGAGCAGAATGCAGCATCCAAGCAAGGCAGCCGAGAGCAAAGCCGTGGTTGCCCAACCGTCTGCTGTGGCGAGATTGGCCGCAGAGCGATACCAAGTGACGAAGAACATCTCGTCGGGTTCGGCCACTTTGTCGATGGTTTTGCCGCGTGCGAATTGCAGGTTGAACCTTATTTGGCTGTTTCCTGGGTTGATGAGTGCCGCCCTTTCGTAGGCTAAGATGGCCTGCGGGATGCTGTCGGAGCGGAAATAGGCATTGCCAAGGTTGTAATATACCTCGGCCGAAGGTGCTTTTTTCAGCAACGCCTTGTAGTCGGCGATGGCCTGCGGGTAGTTTCCGCGCTTATATTCTTGGTCGGTCGAGGCCTTGGTTACAGCGTTTGCCGTCAGCGACAGCATGCTCATCACCAAGGTTAGCAGCACTAGGGTGGGGGCATTCTTGTTTGATTTCATAGTGGATTCGATGTCCATAATAGCCTTTACGGCCATGTCGTAGGTCTTACTCATGTTGCCTTGCGAGTCGCCCGGTGCGTAGCGTTCGAACTCGCACTCGTCGATAGCGGCGATAAAGCTGTCTATCGTTTCGGCGTTTACGGCTCTGCGGTTAAGCGTTTCGGCGATGTTCTCGCGCGTTAGCTGTTCTGCCGAGATGCCCAGTTTGTCGCTAACATATCCCCAAAGTGCATGCAACACTTCGTCGTAGAACTCGTTTTGGCGGCTTTCTTCCATCAGTTTTCCTGCGAGTTTCAAGCGGCGTGCGGCCACTTTGTTGGCTCTCGAACCACGCAGACGGCGCGAGTCGGAATATATTTCTTGCCTTTGGCGGAGCACGATGAAGATTACCACGGTTGCGCCAACGATGACGAGCAAGAGAACGAACCACAAGGGGGAGGCGAAGAACATGCGGTTAGACTTTAACATCACGGCTGGACCCTGCATGATGGGGCGGATGTCTTTGTTCTGTTCCTCTTCAAACTTGCTCATTTCCGAGGTCGTTCCCGTTCCTTTCTCGATGTTGAGGGTGAAACGTTGGGTTCGAATGGTGCGGTATTGTTGGGTCTTGGTGTCGTAGAACACGAACTCCGTGGGCGGAATTTCGTATTTCCCAATTTGTTGCGGCACAGCCAGGAAGTCGTAAATCATGTTTCCCTCTATGCCGTTGGTGGTAAGTTGGGTCTTGTCCGTTACCTTTACGTCGTACTTGTCGAAACTCTTGGGGAAGTTTACCGTGGGTGCTTTTAGCAGTTTAAGGTTTCCTGCTCCGCTCACCACGATGCGCAGGTTAAGCGGTTCGCCCGTTTTTACCTCCTTTTTGTTTAGTTGTGCCGAGATGGTGAAGTTGCCTACGCCGCCAGAGAAGTTGGCCGGACGTGCGGGTAGTGGGTCTACTTGCAGCGTAAGACCAGGTGCCTCAATCTCTTTTTTCACTTCAACATATCCTGCTCCGCCGTTAAAGATTGCCTCAAAGGGGTCTACGTTGCGGTTTCTCTGCACCACAATACCATCGAACTTGATGCTGGGAATTTTCAGTTCGCCGCTCATTTGGGGGTACATCACATATTGACTCCATGTAACGCACTTGTAGTTCTTGCCGTTGAGCCTTTCCACATGGAAACTTTTTTGCGTTGGCAACTTCACTTCTTGGGTGTGGAAACCGTTTAGATCGGGCATTTTACCGTTGAGTTGCGTTAGCTCCACTAGGCTATACACCTTGTAAGAGAGCAGCACGGGCTCTTGCTCGCGCACTCTTTTTTTGTTAGCGCTCACCTTAATAAATAGGTCGCTACCCGAAATTTTGCTGCCTGCGGCTCGCATGGCGTCCTCGTCGTTGTCGTAATCGTGCATCTTCGGCGCACCGTTAGCCGAGGGCTTGGCCGTTCCCACCACGTTAATCTTCACGGCAGGCGACATAATGGCCTTGCCGTGTACCATTGCCTTGGCGGGCGAAATGGTGTAAGTTCCGTTCTTTGTGGCATAAAGCGTGTAGGTATATGTCACCGACGAACTTGAACTTGTGTGCCCGTTGGTCATCTGGTAGCTCGATTGCGACGAGGTGTAAGGGCCAGCAATCACCTCGATTGCCGACGGGATGTTACCAGCCTTGAAGTCGTCCACGTCTTGTGTGTTGATGGTATAGGCTATTCGGAAGTTCTCCCCGGCGGCCACTTTCGATGGAGCCGACACCGTTAGGCGTTGTGCTGCCACGAACATGACGTTGGCCAAGGCCACCATCAATAGGATATGTCTCTTCATTCGTTTCATAGAACCAATTGTTTTTTTTAGGTGAGTGTGGTTAACCGCATCGTTACCAATTCTTCTCAACCGTCCTTCTCGACGGCTGTTGCATTGCCTTCTTCAGCCTTTGCTGTGTGGCTTTCTCATCTTGTATGGTAGCATTGAGCAGCTGTTCGGCATTTTCCTTGCTCATTTGCTCCTTGGGTTTGGGTTGTTGTTTCTCTTTCTCCTTTTGCTGTTTTTGCTGTTCTTGTTCTTGTTTTTGTTGTTTTTGTTGTTTCTGTTGGTCCTTGTTGTTCTTGTTCAGCCTCTTGCATAGGGCAAGGTTATAGCGCGTTTCGTTGTCGTTGGGGTTGTTGCGCAGTGCCTCTTGGTAGGCTTTGATGGCATCGCCGTATAGCTGATGCCTTTGGCAGATGGTGCCGATGTTGTGGTAGGCCATAGCCTTACGGGTTTTGTTGGTTTCCATCTTGCCTGCATTTTCTAGTTGCGCAATGGCCGCCGAGTCTTTCTGTTGCATCATCAACGCGTTTCCTAGGTTGTAAACGGCGTGCGCATTGCTGCCGTTTTGCGACATGGCCTTGCGGTATTCCACTTCGGCTTTGGCGTAGTTCTGGTTGCGATAGAGCTTGTTGCCGGTGCGTATGTAGTGCCTGTCGTTTTGTGCGAAGGCCAATGTGGGCGCAATGAGCAACAGCAACATGGCTGCACTTTTCTTCGAACCAAAGAGATGGATGTTGCGCCACTTTGGGTTTTTGATGTCGAGGATGAGTATTTCGGCGATGAGCAAGATGATAACGATGATGCACACGGCCTGGAATTGCTCGCCATATTCGCTATAAATCACGGCTTGCGTGTCTGCGCGTTGCAGCTTGGCCAGTTCGTTGTTCAGCTTTTCTTGTGCATCGTTGGTGTTGTCCACGTGTATATAGGTGCCGTTACCTGCCTGCGCAATCTGTTTACACATGCTTTCATTCAGTGCTGTGAGTACCGTCTGTCCGCTGCGGTCAGTGAGATAGCCTCCTTCTGACGTGGGGATGGGCGAGCCCTTGGTGCTGCCGATGCCTAGGATAAACACGTGGATGCCCCGTTCGTTGGCAGCTTTGGCCGCTTCTAGTGCGCCTCCCTCGTGGTCTTCGCCATCAGTAATCACGATAATTGCCTTGCCGATGTCTTTTTGTTGGCTGAAACTGCGCATCGAAAGGTTGATGGCCTTGGCGATGTCGGTTCCTTGTGTGGCGATGAGTGCCGGGTCGATGTTTTGCAAGAACATTTTCGCCGAAACATAGTCGGTGGTGATGGGCAGTTGTACGAAAGCGTCGCCGGCAAACACCACAAGCCCTATGCGGTCGTGTGTGAAGTTGTCTACAAGGTTCTCGATAAGCAGTTTACTTTTCTCCAAGCGCGATGGCACCACGTCTTGTGCCATCATCGAGTTGCTGATGTCTACGGCAATGATGGTCTCGATGCCGTTTCGTTTGTCGTGGGTTATCTTCGTACCCATCTGCGGACGAGCCAACATCACCACCAACAAGGCGAAGGCAGTGGTGGCCAAGCCCAGCTTTACCCACGGGCGGTAAGTGGAAACGTCGGGCATTAGGTCGTTAAGCAGTTCGGGGTCGCCAAAGGCTTTGAGCTGCCTTCTTTTCTTGCGGTGTGCCAAGAGGGCCACTAATGCCAGCACAGGCACTAGTAGTAGCAACCATAGGTATATAGGGTCTTCGAATCTAAACATTTCTTTTTCCAGTTAAAATGGGGTTGTATTTTGAGGAGTTTAGGTAACTAGGCATTCTAGGGACACTAGGGAAATCAGGTTACACTAGGGAAACTAAAACAACTAGAACCATGCGCAGCTTTGTGGGCGTTAGCCATATTTCTCACTCTTTTACCTTTAAACAGCAAGGCATATTACTCCCCTCTCCCCTTGGAGAGGGGGTGGGGGTGAGGCCTCTTTTACGGTATTCGCCTTAGCACAGTGGTGCGTAGCAATATCTCGGCAAGCAATGTGATGAGAGCCAAGATGGCGAAAGGTTGGTAAGCCTCGTAGAGTTTAGAAAACTTCTTCACACTCATTTTCGACTTCTCCAACTTGTCGATGTCCTTGTAAATCTGTTTCAACTCTTGGTTGTTCGTCGCACGATAGAAGTTTCCGTCGGTGGTGGCTGCAATGTCTTTCAATACCTTGGTGTCTATTTCCACAGGCATATTTACATATTGCACGCCCCCCGCCACGGGCATCGGATAACGCGCCACCTTGTTCGTTCCCACGCCAATGGTGTACACCCTTATGCCTAGACTCTTGGCGATGTTGGCACTAGTCATCGGCGAGAGGTCGCCCATGTTGTTCGAACCGTCGGTAAGCAATATCACCACCTTGCTTTTGGCCTTGCTGTCTTTAAGTCGCGACACGGCGTTTGCCAGTCCCATGCCAATTGCCGTACCGTCTTGGATGAGCCCTTTGGCCGCAATGTCGGTCCTAACGGTTTGCAGCATGTTGAGCAGAGAGGTGTGGTCGGTTGTCATAGGGCACTGCGTGAACGCCTCTCCTGCAAAGATGGTGAGCCCGATGTTGTCGTTTGGCCTGTCGGCAATAAACTCAGCGGCCACGTCTTTGGCCGCCTCCATGCGGTTAGGCGTGAGGTCTTCGGCCAGCATCGACGTAGAAACGTCCATCGCCAGCATGATGTCGATTCCCTCTACTTGCTTGTTGCCCCACGACGTGTGCGTTTGTGGCCTGGCTAAGATGATTACGGCCAGCGCAAACGTGGCGCACCTAAGCAGCACGGGCAGGTTCATCAGTCGCATTCGCCAGCTTTTGGGAGCGTAGCGGTATGCCCTGGTGTCGCTCATGCGCAAGGTGGGTTCGCCCCTTTTCTTATAGATGAAGTACCAAAATATATAAGGTACTAGGAGCGCAAGCAGCAGGAAATATTCTTTGTTTGCAAATTCCATATTGGTATTTATCCTTGAAGGTTTGTTAACCCAACACGTCGTAGAGGCTATACACGATGTAAACCATGATGGCCGCCACGCAGATGGCGATGGTCCATATCACCGTTTTAAGTGCCACACGCGTTTGTTTGGTTCGTTTGTCGGCCTCGGTGAGTTCGGGTACGATGCGTTCTGTGTCGGGTTGGTTTTCAATCTTGGTCTTGTCGATGAACTGGATAGCGTTCACCAAGTTAAGATCGTTCTCGTTAATCAGCGTGGCGTATTTGGCGAATTTCACCAAGTCGGCTGTTTGGAAAATCTCTTTCAGCTCGTTCATCATTTCCTGATTGCCGTTGGCGTTCAGGTGTTCGATAATTTCGGCACTGGTCATTTCCATGGCGTTAAAGCCAAAACGCTCGTTGATATATTGCCTTAGCGCATCGGTTAGTTGGGTGTAATACTCCTTTTGGTTTTCCGATGCGGTCATCTTCTCGGCTTTTATGCGCTCGATGGCCGTCATGGCCTTTTGATGGGGCAGTATTTTCTTCACGATACGTATGCGCGTGATAACAGGCTTGTTTTGTTTGAGCCTCACAAGGAGGTAAACGCCCAGTGCGGCAAGCAGCAACATCAGCACACTAAGGTAGAACATGGATGCCCACGGTTCTTCTGTCCACGAGAAAGGGTTGTTTTGTACGTCTTTCGGGGGGAAGAATTGATTGGGGTGCAACGTGTCTACATCCATCGTAACCACTTTAAGTGCCAAGATGTTAGCCTCGTATTCCTTGTTGTTCACCTTTACTTTCAGTCCAGGCAGCGAGTATAGTTTCTCGTCGAACGAGGTGAGCGTGTAGCTTTTCGTGGTTTTTTGCAGGCCATTGTCTAGCTCGGTGGTTTTCTCCTCGCTGGCTTGCAGCACCTCAATGCCTGGCACCATTTCTTGCGAGGGCGTGAAATTAGGAAACACCACGGTTTGTCCCTTCGGTGCCGTTACGCTTAGGCGCAGTGCCGTTTGCTGTCCGATGTAGATGGCGAACGAGTCTATTTTCTGTTCAACGGACACCTGAGCCTTGGCTGCCACAGCCAAGAGCGCGACAATAAGCAGCGTTATGTGTCGTTTAATCATCTGTTTTGTCCTCTTTGCATAAATAAAAGCATCATTGCCTTAACATAGTCTTCGTTGGTGGCCACTGACACCCAGTCTACGTTGCTTTGCGCGAACGTGGTTTTGAGGGTGTTCATTCTCTCGAGCCAATATTCGGTATGTGCGCGCCTTAATTTGGCACTGGCCGTGTCGATGAACATTTCGTGTCCTGTTTCGGCATCCTTCACCTTCATCAGCCCCACGTTGGGTAGGGTTTTGGCACGTTGATCGTACACCTGAATAGCCACAACATCGTGTTTAGAGTTGGCTATTTGCAGTTCTTTTTGGAAACTGTTTTCGACGTAGAAGTCGCTCACCACGAATGCGATGCACCTGCGTTTCATCACCCTTGTTAGATATTCGATGGCCGCGGCAACGTTTGTTCGTTTGCTTTCGGGCTTAAAGTCGAGCATCTCGTGGATGATGTACAGTATGTGTTTACGTCCCTTTTTTGGTGGGATGTATTTCTCAATGCGGTCGGAAAAGAAGATGACGCCAATCTTGTCGTTGTTTTGTATGGCACTGAAAGCCAAGATGGCTGCCATCTCTGTGGCCATTTCGCGTTTGGTTCGTTGTGTTGTTCCGAAGTCTAGCGAGCCGCTCACGTCGATGAGTAGCATCACGGTGAGTTCGCGTTCTTCCTCGAACACCTTGACGAAAGGTCGGCGAAAGCGTGCCGTTACGTTCCAGTCGATATCGCGCACGTCGTCGCCAAACTGATATTCGCGTACCTCCGAGAAGGCCATGCCTCGTCCCTTGAAGGCCGAGTGGTATTGTCCCGCGAAGATATTACTGCTTAGCCCGCGGGTTTTTATTTCTATTTTCCGTACCTGTTTAAACAGTTCGAGCGCATCCATTAAGGCACCTCCACCTTATTAATAATCTTGCTGACGATTTCTTCACTGGTTACGTTGCTGGCCTCTGCCTCGTAGGATAGGCCGATGCGGTGTATCATTACATCGTGAACCACAGCGCGTACATCTTCGGGTACAACATAGCCGCGATGCTTGATAAAGGCGTAAGCCCTGGCGGCCTTGGCGAGGTTGATACTTGCACGTGGCGAACCGCCGTAGTTGATGAGCGGTTTGAGGTCGGCAAGCTGATAGCGTTCGGGATAGCGCGATGCGAAAACGATATCGGCAATGTATTGTTCAATCTTTTCGTCGATATACACTTGGTTAACCACTCCGCGAGCCTTCATGATGTCGTTGGCCGTGGTTACGGGCAACACCTGTGGCAGTCCGCCGTGTATGTTTTCGCGTATGATGAGCTTTTCTTCTTCCAGTGTGGGGTAGTCTATCACCACTTTAAGCATAAATCGGTCTACCTGTGCCTCTGGCAGTTGGTAGGTTCCTTCTTGCTCAATAGGGTTTTGTGTGGCCATCACGAGGAAGGGCTTGGGCAAGGGGAAGGTTTTTTCGCCGATGGTTACCTGATGTTCCTGCATGGCCTCGAGCAGTGCGCTTTGCACCTTGGCGGGCGCACGGTTAATTTCGTCGGCCAGCACGAAGTTGGCAAACACGGGTCCTTTCTTCACTTGGAAGTTCTCTTCCTTTTGCGAATATACGAGCGTACCGATAACGTCGGCAGGCAAGAGGTCGGGTGTAAATTGTATACGGCTGTAATCGGCGTCTACAAGTTGCGCCAAAGTCTTAATTGCAAGTGTCTTTGCTAGTCCAGGAACACCTTCCAAGAGGATGTGTCCGTCGCTAAGCAATGAGATGAGCAACGAGTCGATGAGGTGTTTTTGCCCCACGATAACGCGGTTCATTCCTGTTGTCAGGTTGGTGATAAATGCGCTCTGTTGCTCGATAAGTTGGTTTAATTCACGGATGTCTAAAGATTCTGCCATAATGTATTACTTTTCTAAAGTATTAATTTATGGCAAAAGTACAACTTTAATAACAGATTTCATCATGTTGGTATCTAAATAATATTAAATATCGTGTGGTTTTTTCATAAGTCAAGGGTAATTGTGGACAATTCTGCCATTTTTTCGTACAATTAGTATTGTTGGAAGTTTTAAACGAATGACTGATTTAAGCGGGCGATTAGTTTTGTAATTAAGATTGAGGGGGAAGGTTGGTATTGTAAATTTTATGGTATAAATTTTAACATTATGAGTGGCTTATAATTCACCAATCGTCCACCCGACCCGAAAAAAACGATTCTCGCGAGCGTTCTTTTTGTGCAAAAGGGAGGTTACTATAAAGCGGTGGCAAAGCTTTTGATATTGCATAAAATTGCAACTTTAAGATAAATGTGTGCTATTTGCTGCGGAAAATGCTGCAATTTGGTGCAAAACGCAGTGTAATTTGGTGCAAAACGCAGTGTAATTTGGTGCAAAACGCAGTGCAATTTGGTGCAAAACGCAATGTGATTTGGTGCAAAACGCAACGCAATTTGGTGCTAAACATGGTGCTAAATGAATGAAAATGCACTGGGGATTACGACTTAATGTATTTTTATTAGATAGAAAACTTGTGCTGAACATGAGCAAAAGTAGCTTTAAATGTGCTTTTTTCGACCCAAATAGCTGGTTTTCGCCAATGAGATTTTTACGTGTTGGGCATCAACTAGAAAGGTAAAGTGGTGCAAAATGCAATTTTTGTTCTTAAGATTGAACAAAAAACGGGGCGCACCAATGAAAAAAAAAGGTCTAATTGCATGCTTTAACACTTTATTTTCTCTAGAATGGTGTGTGGACATGATGGTGTTTTGTAAAGATTAATATAATATTTTAAGTTTTGAGCTGATGAGTTTTTGTGTTTTTGAGTTGATGGGTTAATGAGCTTTTGAGTTGATGAGTTTACTTGTGGAGCTTTCTTTTGGTGTTTCGGTTGAAAAATGCTAGCTTTGCGGTTGAAACAAAGCATGACGAAAAAACAAAAGATGAGGAAATGGACAATGGAAATAGCGCTATTACAAACAGATATCGTTTGGGGGGATAAGGAAGAGAACCTACAACGTGCGGAACAGCTGATGGACGAACATCCCAACGTCCAACTTTACGTGTTGCCCGAAATGTTTGCTACGGGTTTTATGGTGGGCGGAGATGTTGTGACCGAGCCGCAAGAAGGGCAAGTGCATCGTTGGATGGTGGACATGGCCAAGCGTAGGGGATGTGCCGTGGCTGGAAGTGTGGCGGTGGAAGTGGCTGGCAGGTGGCATAACCGCTTTTATTTCGTTACGCCCGACGGCGCGACATGGCATTACGACAAGCGTCACCTCTTTACATACGCGGGCGAAGACGGGCTTTACACCAAGGGCGAAGACCGCGTTGTGGTGCGCTATGGTGGTTTGCGGTTTCTTTTGCAGGTGTGTTACGACCTGCGTTTCCCCGTGTTTAGTCGTAACCGGGGCGACTACGATGTGGCCATATATGTGGCCAACTGGCCCACGTCGCGCCTTTTTGCTTGGCAAACGTTGCTTAGGGCGCGTGCCATCGAGAACCAATGCTTTGTGTTGGGTGTTAACCGCGTGGGTAACGACCCTGCTAATGCTTACAGCGGAGGGTCTGTTGTGCTAGACCCACAAGGACAAACGCTGGCCGAATGCAGAGCAAACGAGGTGGATGTGGCGCATGCCACGCTCTCGCTAGAATGTTTGGAAGGACTGCGTCGCACGTTCCCTGTGATGAGGGATGGCGATGTGTTTATATTATAAAGGAGTTATGGAGTTAAGGAGTTATGGAGTTAAGCCAAATGCTTTGTTGCAAGACGATAGCGTCTTGATAAACTCGTCAACTCTTCAACTTGTCAACTCTTCAACTTGTGAACCCGTCAACTAACCAATCATTGCTTACGTTTCGAGTGTAAGCAGTGCGGGGGCGTTGACTAGGTGGTATTGATCGTCTAATACTGCGCCGTTGGAAAACACGGTATTGCCAAATACGTCTGTGCCATACGACTCGTGGGCGTGACCGAAGAGGTGGAACTTGGGTTTAACTTCCATTACGCGATTGCGGAGTGGAACGTTACCCCAATGTGTTCCGTTAGACTTGTCGCGTATCATCATGGGTGGTTCGTGGGTAATCAGTACGTCAACATCGTTGGGTATAAGTCTTTCGGAATGGTTGTAACCTAGTCCGAAGAACTTTACACCCTCTATTTCGCATGCCTTGTCTTGAAGAAATAGCACGTTTGGGGGTAGGTCGGCTATGTCCTCGGCATCCCAAAGGCAGAGGTCGTGATTGCCTGTTACGAAGAGTTTGTGCGGATGGGGTAGGGCGATGAACCAATTAAGAAAGTCCAATGCCTCTGCTTCCGTTCCCCTATCGGTGAAGTCGCCGCAATGAATCAGTACGTCTGCCATTGGCTTGTCTTGCAATAGGCCGTGGCGATTGTGGGTGTCGGAGATTTGTAGGATGGTCATATTGTGGGGCGATGAGTGCATTGCATGAATCAAAATACAATTCCCCTGATTATCAAAACATTCATACGTAATCTTGGTAAACTGATGAAATCGAATACACCACGATTTTTGGAATGAAATGTACACGTATGATTAGATAATAAGTGATTTTAAGACAGGGTTGATGAAGTCAATTTTTCTCTTTGTTAACCTTGTATAAAGGACATTATACCAATCTTGTATAAATGGATCTGAAAAAGAATGATATTTGTAATTGTCTCCCTCAAGTCTCATCTTTTGCTCTTCCTTTGATAGTTCAAAGATAAATTTGTCAAAAACCTCCAATGATTGAAAAGATTTGTTGTACTCAAAATGCTCATCTTCCACTTCGTCAACAGCAGCAATGGCTTCTACCATTTCTCTTTTATTCTCATAGTAGTGGAGATTATTGACAATATGGTAATAGCAGCCTATTTCCATTCCTAAAATTGCAGAAAAATACTCTTGAATTAGAGTGAAGTTGAAGACATTGACAGCACTAGCTCCCCATATAAGATCATTAGAACGCATGGATACTATCAGATTTAGCTTCCTCTCTTTAGCATCTTTCATAAAATGAAGCATCCGTGTGCATGGAATATCTTTTGTTACTTTTAGGTTTCCTACTTTATCAAAACAATCCTTTATGGGATCACCAATGTTGATAATCGCCTGTCGAGTGCATTCATCTTTCTTAAAACATTCCACCACATATCGAAACTGGTCTACTTCCATAGGAAACACCTCTCGTATTTGGCGGATATCATAATCGATAGAACTACCATTAAAGTGTCTTAACCTAGGCCCATAGCCCCCTCTCATCGTTTCACAATTATCCGAGAAATTCTTCATGTTGCTACCATAAAGATTGATATATTCCATATCATTTCTTCCTGCGGCAAGCCATAACGATTCGCCATACGATAAAGGTGCATACCAATTTCTTTCAGCTATCGTAACCAATCGCGCTGTTGGATCAGATATTTTGAACATGACAGGTTCTGGTAATTCATAGCATTTCATACCGCGCGTTTCACGGCAGATCCCTTCTTTGAGAAGTAGCCGACACGCATCTCTTAAAAATGAGTTTATTCCTTTATATTCGGCTTGGTACATAGGTCGCCAGTGTTAATCCCCCATTTTGGAGGAAAGTTAAAGTAAATAGGGGATGGAGTTTCTTTGTATTTCTGTTTGATTCGAACATTGCCCATTTTTAACTCTGGCATTTTTGCTCGTAACTATTCAGCGGTATTGACCAATCTGTATT
>NZ_KV815037.1:0-8193 GCF_001814145.1 Prevotella sp. HMSC073D09
ATTTATGCTTTTCGGCTCGCATTTAGCAGCATTTCGCACTGCATTTAGCACCATTTTGCACTGTGTTTAGCATCAAATCAATACGTAACTAATCATTGAAAATGAGGAAATATCGAAGTTGGTGTAAACTAACTGATAATGAGGAGGAAATACTATGATTTACACAATTCTGCTCTATTTGTAAAGGGTAAAAATATGCAGATTTAAGCAGAAGTTCAGTTACCAGAGTGTTACCTTGTTTTGATGTTGGTAACGATGGTGCAGCATTCGGTAACTGAAATATTTTCGCTCGTGTGGCTGTTGCTTTGGTCGGCAGTTTTCTGCGTACGTGAGGAACGCTTTAATTCGGGTAACTTTGCATAAGACAGGCTGAGCTCGTCCATTTGAGAGCAAGCTCTCATGGAACTCGCTTGCACTGTCTTTGCCCACAAATATTAAAGCGTATGAAAACAGAGAAGATGAAGGTGTTGCTCTACCTTAAAAAGAGCGGTTTGGACAAGTTGGGGAAAGCTCCGATTATGGGGCGTATTACCATTGAGCGTTCCATTGCTCAGTTTAGTTGTAAACTCTCCTGCAACCCCGACTTGTGGAATTCACGTGAGAGCAGGATGGACGGCAAGAGCCGTGAGGCGGTGGAGATTAATGGGAGATTGGAGAATTTGTTGCTTTCCATTCAATCTGCCTATCAGTCGTTAATTGCCAAAGGCCAGCCATTTGATGCAGCTAATGTGAAAGAACAGTTTCAAGGCAGCGTACAGGCAAGATGTATGCTCATCGAAAGGTTGGATATGCTCATCAAGGAGAAAGAAAGCCATATCGGTATAGACATCAAGGAAGAGTCTATGTCCGCCTATCATTCCACTCGGAAACGATTACAGGAGTTCATTCAGAAGAAATACCATGTTTCGGACTTGGCTTTCTCACAGTTGACAGAAAACTTCATTTACGAATTGCAAGCATTTTGTCTTGGCGAACTCGGGCATCAGCAAAGCACATTTTTCAGAGTAGCAGCCGATTTGAAGACTGTCTGCAGGCTGGCTTATCGTGAGGGGCTGGCTGATACGCCTCTGTTTGATAAAGTACATATAGAACGGGGAGACAAGAAAGCACCCAAGGCACTTGACAAAAAAGCATTGGATAAACTCAAAGCACTCCGCTTTGATGAATTGGAAGAGGAAATGGAAACAGTTCGTGATGTGTTTCTCTTCGCCTGTTATACCGGTGCAGCCTATTGTGATTTGATGGAACTAAGCAAGAAGCATCTTGTCCGTGATGATGCAGGCAGTTTGTGGTTGAAGTTCAACAGACAAAAGACGGGTGTACTTTGTCGTATCAAACTATTGCCGGAAGCAGTTCGGTTAATTGAGAAAATGCACAGCGATGAAAGGGAAGTACTACTGCCTTTCATAAAATATCCCACTTATCAGTCCTGTCTCAAAGCCTTGCGACTACGGGCAGGCATTTCTTTTCCATTTACATCGCACACTGCAAGGCATACCTTTGCCACACTTATCACATTGGAGCAGGGCGTTCCTATTGAAACGGTGAGCAAGATGCTCGGACATACGAACGTAAGTATGACCGAACGTTATGCAAAGGTAACACCGCAGAAACTCTTTGAGGAGTTTAACCGTTTCCTTTCTTTTACTGAAGATTTGCGTTTAACCATTTAACCAAGATTTTTTATGAGAAGTACATTTAAGATATTGTTTTACATCAACAGAAAGAAAATAAAAGCAGACGGCAAGACCGCCATTCTCTGCCGTATCACCATAGATGGAAAAAGCACCGCCATTACCACAGGCGAGCAGTGCAAGTCCTCCGAATGGAACAGCCGACAGGGAATGACAACCGACAAGAAGACCAATCAAAGAATCGGCGAGTTTAAAGAACTTGTAGAAAAGGCCTATCAGGATATTCTGATAAAGGAGGGAGTGGTAAGTGTGGAACTACTTAAAAACCGTTTACAGGGAATAGCCACCATGCCGACAACGCTTCTTGCCATGAGCAAAGCAGAATTGCTGTCCGTTAAAGTGTGCGTGGGCAAATCGAGAGCTGAAGGAACCTATCAGAATCTTCTCTATTCAGATAAGTTACTTACGGAATTTGTAAAGGATAAGGGAATGGCGGATATAGTCATAGCCACTATAACGGAAGACTTGTTTGAAGAATACCGTTTCTATCTGAAAAGACGAGGCTTGGCAACAGCAACCATGAATCGCTATCTTTGTTGGCTGAGTAGGCTGATGTATCATGCGGTCAGTCAAAGGCTCATTCGCTGTAATCCTTTTGAGAATGCCAAGTATGAGAAAACGGAACAGAAGATACACTTCTTGCAAAAAAGCGATGTTGGCAAACTCATGGCATTGAGAGTAATTGATAAGGAAGCAGAACAAGCAAGACGGATGTTTATCTTCTCATGCTTTACAGGCTTGGCTATTGCTGATATGGAACATTTGCAATTTGGACACGTCCAAACGGCAGCAGACGGACAGAGGTATATACGCAAAGAGCGTCTGAAGACAAAGGTTGAGTTTATTGTGCCCCTGCACCCGATAGCGGAGGCCATCATCAATCAATGTAAGGAAGAACAACCACTGAATAAAGAAAGTCAGACGGTGAAAGACAAAGACAGCAGCTTTATCTTCCGAACTAATTGCAGCCGTAGCGTAATGAGTGCAAAGCTGAGCATCGTGGGCAAGGCTTGTGGTATCAGGGAACGGTTGACCTATCATATGGCAAGGCACACATTCGGGACGATGAGTTTAAGTGCAGGAATACCCATCGAAAGCATTGCCAAGATGATGGGGCACGCCTCTATATCCAGTACTCAAATCTACGCACAGGTGACAGACAATAAGATTTCGGAGGATATGGACAGGCTGATAAGGAAACATCAGACAAAGGAAACGAAGGAGGAAGCCGTATGAATGCCTATCACTATCAAACTAAAAAAGACCGTAGCTATTTCGAGTGGGGCGGCAATATGCAAATCATTCGCAAAGGCAAAGGCGAAATAGCAATGACAGAGAGCGAGCTTGTAGATTTCTTCGGTGTAACATGGAGGAAACTCAATTATCGATTGCAACTGCTTCTGAAAATATCTCCCCTGCAACCCGAAGAAAGGGATGCAGGAGAGGTGGAGGTATTCGTGAACGGACATCTGCGAGGTTATGCCTTGCTTTATCCGCTCACTATCATCATCGCTTTGTCTTATCAATTGGACAGCATGGAAGCCCACTTGTTCAGGAAACATGTATGTCAGAGATTACTGAAACCTACATCCATAATAACACCGATATTCTTAATAGGAAAGACGGATACCTGATGATTATATTTTCTTTTTCTTTCATTGATTATATCTTACTACATAACTACAATAAGGTATAATACGTTGAAAGAAAAAGGATTAAAGATTTTTATTGATATACGAATCTTCTTTCATTTATTTACTACGCTACTACAAAAGAAAGATTTTTATTAAAACTGAATTGACAGTGTATAAAAACTAAAAGCACAACCATGAGAATTTATAGTTTATAACACATAAACTAAAAGAGCCGTATCAAACCCTATAATGAGTAACGATACAGCTCTTTTCCTTGTTTTGAGGAGGTTAAAGTTTCTAATCAAGAAGTTCGCATCCTTTCAGATGTTGAGTTTGTATCCAATATATTTTATGGCAACTATTTAAGCTCATGCAACATGTAGGGTGCTCCAGAAACCTTTACCTTCAATTTTTCATAGCTTCCATCATCCATGTGATAGACAGAGTAGCCCATGCCTTGGTCTGTTGACATGCCGAAGATGATATTATTGCCAGACTTGCAGATGGATGTGGCCCAGCCTACAGTTCCAGAAAAATTCATCTTCTTGCAAGTCTTATTGTATAGATTAATTTCAAAGGCTTGAAATGATTTGTCATGAACGTAGTCAGGTGGATTGCTTGCCGCTCCGGGAATGTTAAGGTATCCATAAACCTTTCCGTTTCCACCATACACTTTATTATAAACATACGATGTTCTGTTCCCCTTTACTCCTTCTAAGTTTACGTCTGCAAGGGTGAAGCAATATGAGTTGTCAAAGTCTTGCTCCCCTTTCTTAATGCGCAAGAATCCTTCTTTGGCCCCAGGCTGGTATCCAAACATAGCTACGCAATAGAAATAGATGTCACCCTTCTCGTCCACGAATGGGTCCCCAGCAGGGGTCATAGAGGAGGCCATTGTAGCACGAGGGTCACTAATCATTTTGATAGGCTTATCGGTCTTGGTATCTATTAAGGCTATATGTGCCCCCTTCTCGCATGAGTAGGCAGACTTTAATTGGCAGAGCGTCACGTATAAGATGCCGTCTCTGATGATGGAAGCGCATGGTTCAGGATTCTTGTCGCCAGCCAACTTCCCCAAGGAATAGCCAGATAAATCTATTTCTCCTGTTTTTGTCATGGAGGACGGATCTATAATCCACACCTTTCCTAATCCAAGACAAGAAACGTAGGCTTTCTTCTCGGATAAGAATGTGATGTATGTGGCCTTTGCGCCACTTGGAAACAGCATGGTGTTTCCTTCTTGAACAAGGATTCCATCCTTAGGGATGTACTTGTAGAGGTGTTCTGTATCTGTCACATATATCTTATTTTTATACACGAATGTGAATGCCCCCTTCGGAAGCACCAATGCGTTGTCTGTATTGAGTGAACCAACACTCAAATCCTTGAACAGGCTAATATATGTGTTTTCTCCGATGTTTACGCTGTGTACAAATCCTACTTCAGATTTTGTAGAGGGAGGAAAGTCCGGAGAGTCCTTTCCGCATGAGGTGAGACCTACAAGAGATAGCAACACAAGGGCTGCGATTAAAAAATAATGTTTCATTTTATTTGTTTTTAAATTGGTAATATATTACAAACTCATTGCTCCGCCCGATGTTTTGTCGCGGAACAGATTAAAACGCAATTTTGTTTTAAAAGTGCGTCCTTGCAGTGGCATCTTGAATTCCATATAGTTCTCCTTGTCAAAGATGTTCTCAACTTCGAAACTCAATGAAATGTTATTGTGCCAAAAGGATTGTTGAAGGCCTATGGTAAACACATCGTTGGAGGGGATAATCCATTTTTTACGCTGGTCGGACAGTGTGCTCATTTGCCATCCCCAATCGAATTCTCCGACATGGGACACATCCATATAAATTCTAGATAGTTCATTTCGCCCCAGCAAATTTTCTGCATGATACTCCAAACCATAATTAAAATAGAAAGACGGTATGTTGGGTACATGTTTATTATATGTGGGATTATCCGTCCCTTTTGCATCGTTTAACCATTTCTGCCGGTCTCGAATGTCCTGTAGTGTAAGATTGAAATATGTATAGATGTTTGGTGTCACGTCTACTTTCAATTCGGTATCAAATCCCATCGTGCTCGTCTTTCCCAAGTTTGTGTAGATGGAACGGATATCAGCGGGGAAAAGCCTTATCATATTCTGGATATACATGTAATAGAAGTTTGTTTCCCACTGCACGCGGGTAAGTCCCATCACATTTCTTGTATCTATGATGGTTCCAACGTTCAGGTTGTCTCCAATTTCAGGCAGTAAGTTCACTGATGGCTTGATGCTCATTCCGTTACCGAAAAGTTCTCCTGTGTCAGGGAGTCTCACATTGTGTGAAAACGAGAACTTTCCCCTCACGCCTTTCCAAAACTCATAGCTCACTCCCTCACTAAATCCGTAGTACGTTTTGTTCACACTTGTCTGTTTGGGAGCTGATGCATCTTTCATTTGGGCTTTCGACAAGGCATCGCTTGTTCTAAAGATTTTTGACTTCAGATAATAAATGCTTATCGTCAAGGAATTCTGAAAACGATGATTGGAAGAGGCATACAAATGACTGAGTCCGATATTGTTTGAAATCATTTTGCTGGGAAACGAGCTAGGATCGAACCCGAGATAGTCATTCATGCGTTCATCTTTAGGACGGTAGTCCGAAAGAGCAAGTTGATCATTTATGTTGAATGTATGTTGTCCAAATGTATATTTTAAATTAAATTTGTTTCGTAATTCAAATTGTCGGTTATGGGATTCATTAAGAAGATTATCTTCTGTTTCCCCCATTGCCTGAGTGATGGTTCCATCCCATTGTCTTCTTGTCGTTGTTGTGTCTGTCAGGCTCGTTTGTATAACAGGAATAACAAGGGATGACTTCATTTCCAAACCTTTAAAGATGAAGTCGTTTTTTTCTATATGCAAGGTGGGCATTATATTAAAGCTTTTCATATAGGCATGCTGCGAATCAAAGCTAAGAGACTGTATACCTTTTTTATTTCTGTAGAAGGCGCATTCCAAATCCAGTTTATCGAAGTATAGCTTTCTAAAACCAATGCCGACATGATAGAAGTCTGCGTCATAATAGTCATTATTTCGTCTCACTTTTCTGTACTCTGAGGCTGGTAGGTTTGTCTCGAATACTGGCCATGACATCGTGTAGTTGTTCTTGGATTTATTCTTAAAGAAAGCAACGTTAAATAATATGCCTGACTTTGCAAAAAGCTTTTGAGCACTTGCAAGTGTCTTGGATGTTCCGAATGATGCCAATTCCTGCGTGAATCCTACTAGGTCGCATTCATCCTCACGTGTCACAATATTGATGGCTCCTCCTAATCCGTCGCCTCCATATTCTGCAGGCACAATACCCTTGTATACCTCTATATATTTGATCACATCTATTGGAATATCGTTGATGTCGAAAGAACCGTCAGGACTGTTGAGTGGAAACCCATTAATATATACGGCGACACGCTTACCTTCTAAACCATGTACAGATATGCGCGACGCACTTCCCAATCCGCCTGTCTTTCTTACTTTGATGCCAGACGTGCGTGTAAGAATTTCTTCTATACCACTTGAACGTCCCCGCAGCTTGGCTCCGTCTACTACGGTTACAGCCATAGGACTTTGCCGAATGCGGTTTATTTCCGCCTGCTGGGAAGATCCTCTCACTACAACTTCGTTAAGGACGTTCGCTGATGATTCTAAGAAAAAGTCTTTTGTGATATTGCCGTTTAATGCAATGACTTGCCTTACTCGTTTATATTCAACAAATGAAACCTCAACAATACATGTTCCATTTGAGGGTATGTCAATTTGATAATTGCCTGTCTTGTCAGAAACTGTTTTCTGTTTTGTATTTTTGATTGATATGTATGCCCCAGATATGGGAAGTCCTGTTTCTTTATCTATGATTTTCCCACGTAATATATTTTGGGCAGACAAAACTGTTGTACACAAACACAGTATCGTTACGATGAATAATCTGTTCATAATCTTATTGATTAATGAGTTCTCGCCATCCTGCTGTATTATAGCGTATATATTCAGACAAAACCTGTTTTGCCTCTTCTTTACGGATTTCTGGATTTGAGACAATCTCTCCGACGATTGTTACCCATGTAGAAGAGGAAATCCGAAAGAATAGTGACGAAACTTTTGTTTGTATTTGTGGATAGACTTTTTGCATTTGGTCAATATATTCTTTACTTATTGCAACTTGTTCTTCGATAAAATTTTCACGGAAAAATTCTACAGAAGTACCTTTTGATTCAAAAAGCAATAACTTTAATTCTTCTTTATACAAGAAAATTATTTTAAGCGTTTCTCTTAGCAAATCTTTTTGACTTTGTATAGAGAAACGAAGTTTGTCTATTTTGTTGGGTTCTATGCGATAGGAGGACAGCCTTCCATCCAAGACAGCAAGTAAAGGCCTAAGGACAGCATAAAAAATATCATCTTTTGTCTTAAAATAATTGTATATATTACCTAAGACAACTCCTGATTTTGCAGAAATTGTTCGCATCGAAGTTTTTCTAAAACCATTTTTAATAAATTCATTGCGGGCAGCTGTGACAATTCTGTTTCTTATATCTTCTTTTAATATTTTCATTACTATTTTATTAACGGACATCGTTCAATTTTGTTCATAAAAAAAAGCGTACTGTTTAAAAACAGTACGCTCCTTTTATTGTTGCCTTTATGCGGCTGTGTGATATTTTTTATCATTAATTCAATTTTGGATACAAAGGTATGGGAAGAATTCTATACTGGCAATACTTATTAATAAGTATTTTTAATCGAATTATAATACTAAACTCATATGGACTTAAAATAGTAATTCTCCTCCAACATCCTTTCCAAGTCCGAA